>CACGLI010000036.1 GCA_902573865.1 uncultured Pelagibacteraceae bacterium | reverse complement strand
TCAGAAATCTTCTTAAGGATTACTTAAACGATAACGGGTTTTTGACATCCTCTGCTAAAGACGGCAATGAGGCGGTAGAGAAAATTTCAGTTTTCGAATTTGATTTAATTGTATTAGATGTGATGATGCCGGGCAAAAGTGGTTTTGAATTAATAAAAGAAATCAAAAAGAAAAATGATGTTCCTATAATTTTATTGACTGCAAAAGGAGAGGTTGAAAATAGAATAAAAGGGTTGGAATATGGAGCCGACGACTACCTAGGAAAACCTTTTGAACCAAAAGAACTATTATTAAGAATAAAAAACATAATTAAAAAAAAACAAAAGGCAGATATTAATAAGATTTATAAATTAGGAAATACATCAATTGATTTAGGAAGACTTCAAATTAATTTAAATAATGTTATCCATAAAGTTAACTCAAAAGAAAAAAAGGTTCTTATTGAGATGCTTGGAAAGCCTGGAAAAACTTTTTCTAGAGAAGAAATGATTAAAATTTCAGGTATAAACAATGAAAGATCAATAGATGTTATGATAACAAGATTAAGACAAAAAATTGAAAATGACCCTAAAAATCCAAAATATTTACAAACTATAAGAGGAACTGGATATGTTATCTGGATTGACTAGAGTTATAAAAATTATTTTGCCAAAAGGGTTATTCTATAGATCTTTAATAATAGTAGCTGCCCCAATTATAATTTTGCAGTTGATAGTTTCTATAGTTTTTTTTGACAGTATTTGGATCAAAGCAAATAAGGGCATGACAAGGTCATTAGTTAGTGAAATAAAAACTTTAGTAGATGTGTATAATCAATCTGATAAAAATCAAATTAATTATATAACTAGTATTTATAAAAAAAATTATGATTATGTAATTAATATTTTAGAAAAAGAAATTCTTGACGACTCTTTTGAGAGAAAATTTAGTCCTATGGATCGATCTTTGAGAAGAGAATTAAAATCTACTTTTGGAAGCGAAAATTACTGGTTTAGTACTACGAGCTATCTAGATATCGTTGAGGTTAAAATTAGATCGGACGATAAAATTCTTCAATTTTTGTTTCCAAAAGAAAAAATCGCAACGTCGTCCGTAAGACTTTTTATACTTTGGCTAACCGTCCCGTCGTTAATTTTGATTTTAATTGCAATTCTTTTTCTGAAAAACCAAACAAAGCCGATTGTAAAACTTGCTAAGGCTGCGGAAAAATTTGGTAAAGGAGATTATGTTAATGAATTTAAGACTTCTGGTGCTCTAGAAATAAGAAAGGCCTCATATGAATTTGATAGAATGGCAAAAAGAATTAATAGACATCTCAAACAACGATCAGAAATGTTATCAGGGATAAGTCATGATCTTAGAACGCCTCTTACAAGGTTAAAATTACAATTAGCAATGTTAAGCCAAAAAGAGATATCAAAAAAAATGTCTAATGATATAGATGAAATGGAAAAGATGCTTAATGATTATTTGGAATTTTCAAAAACTCAATCTCATGAGGAAACAGTAAAGATCGATATAACAAAGCTTTTAGAAAAAATTGAATTTAATATTAATAATAAGAATTTAACCATCAAAAAAGATAATAAGATTTTTCTTTATGGTAGACCAAATTCCTTAAGGAGATGCTTCGAAAATGTTATTATAAATGGTTTAAATTACGGAGAGAAAGTAGTGGTTAACATTAATTATTCGTCTAATTTATTAATATTGACTTTTGATGACAATGGACCGGGTATACCTGAAGATCAGTTTAAAAATGTCTTTAAACCTTTTTTTAGATTAGATAAAAGCCGCAGCCTAAATAAGTCAGGTGTAGGATTAGGGCTTTCAATCGTAGAAGATATAGTTAATTCTCACGGAGGAAATATTCAATTAAATGAGAGTAAATTAGGAGGTTTACAAGTAAAAATTTCTTTACCTTTTTGATTTTTTTGGTTTTTTTTGTTTTTTAAGTTTTTTTATCTCCTCTCCTTGTTTTTCTACAATTTTTTTTAAAATATTAAAATCATCTTTTGAAACTAATCTCAAATCATTAATAGCTTTGTCT
>CACGLI010000035.1 GCA_902573865.1 uncultured Pelagibacteraceae bacterium | reverse complement strand
TTATGAAAAAACTGTTTTGCTCTTACTTGTCCAAGAACCACTGGGTTTACAGCTTCAAGATGTGAAGGGTTATCTGTAAGACTAATATGTACAACATTTCCATCGAACTCCCTATTAGAGGAAGCACCCAGATGATACTTTACATCACCCTCAAAATCTTTTTTTGCTGCAACACTTTTTCCAAAAAATTCACTAAATATTGCTTTAAAAGGTTTGCCCATCACATTAGCTAAAACATTTAATCTTCCTCTGTGAGGCATTCCTATCTTTATCTCTTTAACACCTAAATTTCCTCCTCTTTTGATTATTTGCTCTAATGCTGGAATTAAAGCTTCCGCTCCATCCAAACCGAATCTCTTCGTCCCAACAAATTTTATATGAAGATATTTTTCAAACCCTTCCGCCTCAACTAACTTATTAAAAATCGCTTTTTTTCCTTTTTCTGTAAAAGCAATTTTTTTTTCAGGTCCCTCAATTCTATTTCTAATCCAAGCTTTCTCCTCTGGATCTCCCATATGCATAAATTCATAACCTATTTTTGAAGAGTAAGTTTTTTTTAATATTTCAATTATTTTCTTTAAGCTCGCATGTTGAAGACCCAGAACTCCATCTAAAAAAATATTTCTATCAAAGTCATTTTTTGTGAATCCATACGTTTCAGGTTTTAATTCAGGATGCTCCTCTTTTTTTTGAATTTCTAGTGGATCAAGATTAGCTATAAGATGGCCTCTAATTCTATATGCTCTAATGAGCATTATCGCACGAACTGAGTCCTTAGCAGCTTGTTTTATAGACTCTGGTTCCTGAGCATCATCTTTAAGAAAGCTTTCTTTTTTTTCTATAATCTTAGTTAATTTTGTAATTTTTTTTTTTGGAGACCAACTTGGTCCGTTAAAGTTTTTCAGTATCAATTCTGTATCATCGCCAAGACCATCAAAAAAACTTTTCCAGTCTTGAGAAAGTTTATTAGGATCAGTCAAATATTGTGAATACAGTTCATCAATTAGTTTTGAATTTGCACCAGCTAAGAAGGAGGTTTTTTTGTAAATTTGATTATCTTTAAAAGAAGACATTTCGATATTTTAACATAATATTTAAAAAATCAACTATTAAGTTTTTCATATAGAGTTTGGCCGATATCTGCAGGAGATTTTGAGATTGTAATATCTGCTAACTTCATTTTTTCAATTTTATCCTCTGCTCCGCCTTTACCACCCGAGATTATCGCACCTGCGTGACCCATTCTTCTACCAGGTGGGGCTGTTAAACCAGCAATGAATCCAACCGTTGGTTTTTTGATTTTTGATTTTTTTAAAAACTCAGCGGCTTCCTCTTCAGCCGTACCACCAATTTCTCCAATCATAATTATTGATTTTGTTTCATCATCTTTTAGAAAAAGCTCCAAGCAGTCAATAAAGTTGGTTCCGTTAATAGGGTCTCCGCCTATCCCAATACATGTTGATTGACCTAGACCAGTCACGGAAGTTTGTGCAACTGCTTCGTAAGTCAAAGTTCCTGATCTTGAAACTATTCCAACCGAACCCTTTTTATGTATTTTGCCTGGCATTATTCCAATTTTACATTCCTCTGGTGTTATGATGCCTGGGCAATTAGGCCCAATCAGTCTACTATTGCCTTTTGATAAGGCTGATTTAACTTTTAACATATCTAAGACAGGTATTCCCTCTGTAATACAAACTATTAAATCTATTTTAGATTCTATTGCTTCTAATATTGCTCCAGCCGCAAATTTTGGAGGCACGTATATCATTGTTGCATCAGGCTTAACTTTATCTTTAGCTTCTCGAACAGAGTTGAATACTGGTAAACCTAAATGCTTCTGTCCTCCTTTTTTTGGCGTAACACCTCCCACTAAATTGGTACCGTATTTAATTGCTTGTTCTGAATGGAAAGTTCCATGTGTTCCAGTAAAACCTTGGCAAATAACTTTTGTATCTTTATTCACTAAAACTGACATTTAATTAATAGCCTCAACAATTTTTTTTGCAGCATCATTTAAATCAGAAGCTGACAATATTTGTAAACCAGATTTATCTAAAATTTCTTTTCCTTCCTTAAAATTTGTTCCAGCCAATCTAACAACTAATGGGACGGATAACTTTGTCTTTTTTGCAGCATCTACTACTCCTTGCGCAAGAACATCGCATCGCATAATGCCACCAAAGATATTGATTAAAATTCCTTTTACATTTTTATCCGAAAGAATTAATTTGAAGGCTGCTTCTACTTTTTCTTTTGACGCCCCGCCTCCAACATCAAGAAAGTTTGCAGGTTCTTGACCGTATAGTTTGATAATGTCCATGGTGGCCATAGCTAAACCTGCTCCATTTACCATGCATCCAATCACACCATTTAACTTAATATAAGCTAAGTCATTTTTACTTGCTTCTATTTCTGCTGGGTCCTCTTCGTTCAAGTCCCTTAGCTTTAAAATTTCAGGTCGTCTAAATAAAGCATTAGCATCAAAATTTATTTTTGCATCTAGGCATAACATTCTTCCAGTTTTTGTAATAATTAATGGGTTTATCTCAACAAGGAGAGCATCTTTTTGTAAAATAATTTGATAAATTGAATTTATGATTTTTTTTCCATCGGCAAATTGTTCATCTGTAAGATTAAAAGGTTTCAAGATATTTTTGATATCTTTGTGATCTAAATTTTCTTTGAGCGTAAATTTATTTGTGACAATCTTTTTTGGATTTTCCTCAGCAACTTTTTCAATGTCCACGCCTCCCTCTATACTGCTAATAAAGGCGATTTTAGAGGAAGCTCTATCTACTAAGCAAGAAAGATAGTATTCTTTGGAAATATCCGACGCTTCCTCCACATAAACTCTCTTGACTATCTTCCCCTCTGGTCCCGTTTGATGTGTAACTAACTTTTTTCCAAACATGTTAATAATTTCTTGTTCTAACTTACTTGGATCAGTTACTAGTTTTACACCTCCTGCTTTTCCTCTTCCACCAGCATGAATTTGGGCTTTCACAACAAATTTTTTAGATTTGAGTTCTCTGATTTTTTTTGAAATTTCATCTTTAGATAAAATTACAATTCCATTAGATACAGTGGCACCATAGTTTTTAAGTAAATCTTTAGCTTGGTGTTCATGAATGTTCATAATT
>CACGLI010000034.1 GCA_902573865.1 uncultured Pelagibacteraceae bacterium | reverse complement strand
AAAATGCCTTGATCTTTTAGAAGTGTTTATATCTTTGTCTAACAAAATCTGAAAATTACATTGATCGGCAAATCTAAAAGCAGACTCACACCCGCTCAAGTAGTAAAGCCATAATCTGTAAAATTTTTCACTATATTTTTTAACGACAGAATCTTTATTTTTTATAAATCTGTTTTTCCATTCTTTCAAAGTTGATGCATAATGAATTCCCGGCAATATCTCCAGGTCGGATAAGACGAGCTTCGAATTTTCAATGGCTGGCATCAATTCACTAAAAGATGGTGTATAGCCCTCTGGAAAAATAAAAGTTGAAATCCATGCTTGGGGGTCTCTAGGTTTGTCAATGCTTCCAATGGTGTGAATTAAAGCTTTTCCCTTAGGTTCTAGTACCTCAAATATCTTTTTAAAATAAGTTTTATAGAATTTACGTGTGACATGCTCTAACTGCCCTTTGGATATTAATTTCGTGTACTTTTTTTTCACATCTCTATAATCTTCAAAACGAAACTCGCACAAATTATCAAGTCTTTTTTCTCTAGCAATTTTTTTTGAGTGTTCTATTTGAACTTTTGATATTGTAATTCCATCAACTCTTGCTCCGGTTTTCTGTGCTATTGCACAAGCTAAACCACCAAATCCAGAGCCAACATCTAAAACGGTATCTTTATCACTTATCTCTAATTTTTTAATCATGTGGTTAATCATTGCTTCTTGGCTATCTTCAAGAGTCATATTTTCTTTTGGAAAATAACCACAGCTGTATTGAAAATGTTTATTGTCAATAAATTTTTTATAAAAATCAGCAGAGCCTAAATCATAATGATGCTCAATAGCAGCTTTTGAGCTTTTTCTAGTGTTAAAATTTGTTAGATATCTCCAAGAACCTCGAAATTTATTTATAATTTTAGAAAATTTACTAATATCTTTTCTACCAATATTTTGTAAAGCTATATCTAGTATTTCTGAAATCGTACCATTTGTAATTACAACAGTGCCATCCGTGAATCCCTTACCAAAATAAAAATCTGGAAATAAGAGAAGTTGATACTCAATAGTTTTATTTGTTAACTTTAATTTTGGTGGATTTGATTTCTTTGGATTTCCAATTATAAAGTTTTTTTTATCTGAAGTTTCAAGAATAAATCCATCATGTACAATCAATTTATTTAAAAAATTTGCTAATAACATTACACTAAGCTGCCAAGTTTTTTTTACTTACAAATTTTAGTTTATTTAATTTTTCAATAAGTTCATTTTGTTTTTCTTCACTTAATAAAACAAGTGGAGGCAAGATATTCTTATAATTTTCGTCTTTAATCGAATGCAAACTATGCAATGCTGATATCAAATTATATTCATCGAATGTCTCTCTCACAGCTATCAATTGGTCATTTTTAGTCTGTGGATTCTTATTTTCAAAATCATCGAACACTTTTCTAGCTAGGGAATGGGTCACATTAGTAACTGCAGAAATACACCCAGCACATCCCTGCTCTAAACCTTTTAAAAGTTTTGCTTCGCTTCCTGGAAAAATTAAAAAATCTTTTATTTTTAAATTTTCAAATAAATTATATGATGAGTCTTTGACTCCCACAATATTTTTTGGAAATGCATTGAATAAATTTGTGACAGCTTCAACTGAAAACTTATAATGAAATAATTTTTCAAAATTGTAAATTACTATCTTTACTTTGGGACACTCTGAAATTATTCTTTGAAAAAACTGAAAAACACCTTGGTCTGTATTATTTTTGTAATAAGCTGGAGCTCCAATTAATATCTCTTTATTAATTTCGTATTCATTTGCATATTTAATTAATGATATAGAGTCAGAAAGACTATTAACACCTAACCCGATAAAAAATTGTTTTTTTAATTTATGGGATGCTATTTTAGATATTAATTCTTTTTTTGACTCAATACTGCATAATTGTGCCATCCCAGTTGAGCCCATGAAAAAAACACCTGTGCAACCATTTTTGATTAAATATTCTCCGTGCGAAATAGTAGCCTCAACATTTAAAGTAAGGTCTTTATTTAAAACACTTAAACTAGCTGCGTAAACCCCTCTTTTTAACATCTTATTGTCCCATTTTAATGAAATAAAATATAATATAAAAATTTAAAATGAAAGTCTTAGTTGTTCAACAAAGATACGGCATTGGAGATATGGTGATTTTTTCTCCTTACATTCAAGCTATTTCCAATAATTTGAAGACTCCTGTGTCTCTTCTTGCAAAAAAAAGTTCTAGAGCAAGAGATTTATTTGCTTACGACAAATCTGTAGATGAGATTATCGATTTAGACAAATCATTAGATAAAGTTTCAGGTTTTTTAAAATTATCAAAAATTATTCGGCAAAAAAAATTTGATAAAATTTTTATATTTAATGGCTCTTTAAGGTATAGAGTCTTATCAACTTATGTTGGAATAAAATCGGTTTACCAATATCCCTTGTTTACTTCAAAAGATATTATATTTCAAACAGCTAAAATTTTTACAGAAAATATTTTTAATCATGTCATATCTTCTGAGCCAAAATTAGAAATTAATAATTCTGAACTTGATAAATGTAGAAAAAAATATAATTTTGATAGTAGTTTTAAGCATATAATTTTGGGTGTTTCAGCTTCAGGCCCAACCAAAAGATGGGGTATTGATAATTTTATAAAATTAGCTAACA
Source organism: uncultured Pelagibacteraceae bacterium (assembly GCA_902573865.1). Taxonomy (GTDB): domain Bacteria; phylum Pseudomonadota; class Alphaproteobacteria; order Pelagibacterales; family Pelagibacteraceae; genus Pelagilacustribacter. The sequence goes on along the minus strand of CACGLI010000034.1, from coordinate 610 downwards.
AAATCAAAAATAAAAAAAAATGTAAATTTTATTTAGCAGGTGGGTTAGATGATAAACATTTAATAAATAAATTTATTTCTTCAGGATTTAAGAATTGTTCATTTTCGTTCGAAAATTTACAAATAAAAGAAATTATGCATGTAATTAAAAATTCAGATTTGTATATTGGGAATGATACAGGTTTTATGCATATAAGTGCTGGTCTTGGCTTGAAGTGTATTGGACTATTTTTTGACTCACCTGCATATAGTTATAGTGGTTACACTAAAAAAATTGAGGCTATTACACCTTTAGGAAAAACGATTTTCACAACAACTCATAATACAAACGGAAAAGATAGAATTTCTTTTGAGGAGGTTGTGGAGAAAACTTTATCAGAGGTAAATTAAGAAAAATCTGATTTTATTATTTTTTCTTTTGCTTCGTTAACAAGTTGACTTAATCTCTCTGTATTTACATCTCTGTTCATGTCAGGATGAATTTTTTTTTGTAATTTTTGTGCAGCTTGTATAACCTCCTCTTTGCTGGCTCCCTTTTTAAGGCCTAATAAGCTATAAGCTTCATCTAAAGATATTGAGGACGATCCTGGGGGCTGGGTGCTAGAAAATTT
>CACGLI010000033.1 GCA_902573865.1 uncultured Pelagibacteraceae bacterium | reverse complement strand
CAAGCCAAAAACTTTTGTTATTTTTTAGTATTGCTTCCCTTATCCTAAAGTTAACAAAAGCTCCTCCACCTAAAGCTATTACCAAATTTTTCTTTTTGATAAATTTTAATGTAAGCTTTTCCTCGATATTCCTAAAAAAGCTTTCTCCTTTAATTTCAAATATTTCGTAGATTTTCTTTTTCTGATTTTTTTCAATAATCTTATCAATATCGACGAATTTAAATTTTAGCTTTTTACTTAAAAGCCTACCTATTGTGGATTTACCCACACCCATCATTCCGGTTAAAACAAGGCTTTTTTTCAATTAAATTTCCAATAGAGTTTATTTTATCACAAATTTGTCTTATTTAATGAGTTTAAATATATTTTTAAACTATGCAACTTAAAATAAATAGATCAAAATCATTAGGGCAGTCCCTATTAAAAACTTTATTAAAGTCTGTAATAGGTCTAGCTTTAATTTTTGTTTTCCTATTTTTTATTGAGAAAATAAACTTTCCTGCTCCTAAAAATAAATTTGAAATTGATATTTCTAATGAGATTATCAAACTTAAATAAATTTTCTATTTTAATATTATCATTTTTCTTTTTCTTTCTCTCTTTTATCGACTTAAAAGCAGAGCAACAAATAGACCTATGGAAAAAAGATAATAAAAATATACAGACTAATAACGAAGACAAAAAAGATATCAATAGAAAAAATGAGAATAACAAGCTTAATACAAATATTAAAACTTTAGAAAAAGTTGAAATAGAAAATAATCTTTCACAAGAAACATTAGATGTTAAAATATATGGCATTCATGACCCTGAAAAAAATAATTTTAAGCTTTCGTTATGGGAAAATTCTAAAAGTAAAGAAATCAAAAGTACCATATTAAGAATAAGTAAATTAAACTTATCAAAGACAGCAGAGGAAATATTTCAAGAAACTTTGTTAACTTACTCATATACTCCAAATGGAATGAGTATAGAAGAGTTCTTAGAGATTAAAATTAATTGGATGATAAAAAATGAAAAAGATGATGAATTAAAAATATTTCTAGAAAAAAATAAAGAATTTCATTTTCAGGCTAAGGTAATTAAATACTTAGTGGACAAAAATATAGCGAAGGCAGATATAAAAAAGGCCTGCGAAGATATTAACTTTTTGAGTAAAGATATTAAAAATTCCTATTTAGAAAAATTTAAAATATATTGCCATATTTTTAATAAAAAAAATGACAAAGCATTATTGCTTTATGATATTCTTAAAGAGGAAAAACAATCCGATAAATTTTTTGACGATAAAATCCAATATCTCTTAGGTATAAAAGATAAGACAATTCAAAAAATCAATGACCAAAATCTTTTAAATTTTTATCTATCTAGCGTAACTATAAATGATTTTAAGTATACGCCCACAAAAAATACACCAAAATTTATTTGGGATTACATGGACTCTGCAAATTTAATTGACTTTAGTGTAATCGAGGATTTAACAAAAATAAAAGATTTAGAATTAGCAGCAAATGAAAAAAGAATAAACACCAAAAAGATTTTTTCTTTGTATAAAAAGATGCCATTTGAGCTTGAACAGCTTATTAATGCATCAGAAATTTACGATACTTTAGACACAGTAGAAGGAAGAGCAATAATATATCAAAAAATTTTGTTATCAGACAATACAGAGAGTAAAATTAAATTATTATTTATTTTAAAGGACCTATTTGAAAAGGATAAACTAAACAACATTTATCCGATTTTTCTAAGTGATAGCTTAAAAAATCTTAAAGATGTTCCAAAAGAATATGCTGAAGTTGTAGAAAAAAATATTTTAATCGATCCATCAAAAAAAAAATTAAAAATAAAATACAATGATAAGATTTTACATAAATCAAAAGTGCTTAAGTTTTACACAGAAAAAGGAACATCCTCTAAAAAAATACAAAAAGATTTAAACTCAGTTTATAAGAAAATCAAGAAAAACAGGAGTTATTTTTACTCAGCAAAAGATCTAGCTTTAATCGAGGCATTACAAAATGATGGATTTAAAATACCGGAAGATTTCAATGTTAAAAAGTATGCTTCACAATATGATGTGCCTTCAAACCTTTTAGATTTAACTAAAAGAGAGGAAATAGGCTTCTTAGTCCTAAAAATAGTTGAAATAATCGGAGAGGATGATGTTACCAATTTAGATCCAGAGACTATTTATTTTATATCGCATTTATTAAATCAAAACGGTTTGAAAGAAATAAGAAATAAAATTTTAATATCTTCTTTACCTTTAAGGGTATAATTATATTATACAGCTTAAATGCCGTTAAAAAATATAATTACAGTTCCTGATCCATTACTTAAATCCATTTCAAAACCAGTAGATAAAGTAAACAATGAAATAAAAAATTTAATTAATGATATGTGCGAGACAATGTATAATGCCCCAGGCATAGGTTTAGCCGCGGTACAAATCGGTATTCCATTAAGGGTGGTAGTAGTAGATATTTCAAAAGGAGAAGAAAAAAAACCGCATTTTTTTGTAAACCCTAATATTGTTTGGCGTTCGGATAAAACTTCAACTTATGAAGAAGGTTGTTTGTCTATTCCGAATCAATTTGCGGAAATTGAGAGGCCAGAAAGTTGCAGAGTAGAATATTTAGATTTGAACAATCAAATAAAAGAAATTGAAGTGAGCGGATTATTATCTACATGTATACAGCATGAAATTGATCATTTAAATGGGGTTTTATTTATCGATTATTTATCAAAACTAAAAAAAAATATTATTATAAAAAAAGTTACAAAAAATAATAAATCTAAAAAAATTGTTGTTTGAGAAATTATAATGCCATTTAAAATTATATTTATGGGAACTCCAGAGTTTGCTGTTCCTTCACTTAAAGTTTTATCAGAAAGTAAGCATGAAATAATTAGTGTTTATACCCAACCGCCACAAAAAAAACAAAGAGGTCAAAAAATAACTAAATCCCCGATACACTTAATAGCCGAAAGACTTAATATTAATGTGAGGACACCAACGAATTTGGACACTATAGAAGAGTATGATTTTTTTCAAAAGAAAAAACCTAACTTAGTTGTTGTTGTTGCGTACGGAAATTTAATTCCTGAGAAGTTGTTAAAAATTCCAAAGTTATTATTTATTAATTTACATGCTTCCTTATTGCCTAAATGGAGAGGAGCAGCACCAGTAGAGAGAGCCGTTTTAAATCAAGATAAAGAGACAGGAGTCTCAGTCATGAAAATTGTCAAGGAATTGGATGCTGGTCCATACATGCAGCAAGTTAAGGTCCCTATTAATCAAGATATTTCAGCTGGAGAATTAAAAAGTAACTTATCTAAAATTGGATCTAAAATAATTTTAGAGTCAATTGATCAAATTTTGAAAGGTGAGGCAAGATTTATAGATCAAATTTCATCTAATTCAACATACGCAAAAAAAATTAATAAAAAAGAGGCAAAAATAGCATGGGAAGAACAAGCTGGTAGAATTATCTCAAAGATAAACGCTTTTAATCCAAAGCCAGGTGCTTGGTTTGAGTTTAAAAATCTTAGATATAAAATTTTTAAAGCTCAAGAAATAAACTTACAAGGCCCAGTTGGAGAGATCTTAGATAACAACCTTACGATAGGAACAGGAAAAAATTCAATCAAAATTTTAGAAATCCAAAAAGAGGGAAAGAATAAATTAAATGTAAAAAACTTTTTAATCGGAACCAATCTTAGCAAAGGGACTAAACTAAATTGAAGCTTTATAATTACCAGC
>CACGLI010000032.1 GCA_902573865.1 uncultured Pelagibacteraceae bacterium | reverse complement strand
GTTTTATTAAAGATTTTTTAAGACCATCTATGTCAGTCTTATTATATGTAGAAATTAAATTATATCTATTTTTTATTTTATTTTTGAACTTCTTCAATTTATTTTCTAATTGATCTTTTTGAATAATATCTGACTTATTTAAAACAATAATCTCTTTTTTTTTATATAAGTTTTTATCATACGCCAAAAGTTCTGATCTAATCTTTTTATAGTTTCCAATTAAATCTTCCTCTGTAACATCTATCATATGAAGTAAAATTTTACATCTTTCGACATGTCTTAAAAACTTGTCACCAAGACCTACTCCTTTATGAGCACCCTCTACTAACCCAGGAATATCTGCAAGAATTATTTCTTTATCTTTTATGTAACAAACTCCTAAGTTTGGGTTAATTGTAGTAAATGGATAATTAGCTATTTTTGGTCTAGCTCTTGTTAAGGCGCCAAGTAAACTCGATTTTCCAGCGTTAGGTAATCCAATGATTCCAATGTCAGCTATAACCTTTAATTGTAGCCAAATCCAAAATTCTTCACCAATTTTTCCATTAGTCTTTTTCTTTGGAGCTCGGTTAGTAGAGGATTTAAATCTAACATTTCCCAACCCTCCCTTACCTCCTGCTGCCAAAAGAAATCTTTCCTTATTTTTTAAGAAATCATAAATCAAAGTATTATTATCCTCTTCGAAAATCTGAGTGCCCACAGGTACTTTTAATATTAAATCTTTTCCTCTACCACCTGTTTTGTTTTTTTTGCTTCCAGATTGACCATGTTGAGCTTTAAAATGTTGGGAATAACGAAAATCAATAAGTGTATTCAGATTTCTGTCTGACTCAATTATAATTGAACCTCCATCACCTCCATCACCTCCATCAGGCCCACCAAACTCAACAAATTTTTCTCTTCTAAAACTTGCTGATCCAGAACCACCATTGCCGGCTTTTATAAATATTTTAGCTTGATCTAAAAACTTCATTTTGATTTTAAATAACCTTAGTTATTTATATATTTAATTGGGAATAACAGATACAAATGTTCTGTTTAATTTTGATTTTTTAAATTTAACTTTTCCTTTTATCAAAGAAAAAATTGAGTGATCTTTTCCAATGCCAACATTTTCACCAGGATGTATTTTTGTACCTCTCTGTCTAATTATAATATTACCTGGTATTACAAATTGATCGCCATACTTTTTTACTCCGAGACGTCTACCTTTACTATCTCTTCCATTTCTCGACGATCCACCAGCTTTTTTTGTTGCCATTTAGTATCCTATTTTTTTTGTACTTTTTTAATATCTCTTTTTTCAGTCTTTACGGTTTTCTTTTTTTCAACGATTTTTGCTTCATCAATAACTTTTCCACCTTTAGCTAAAATTTTCATTATTTGAATTTTAGAGTGCCTTTGTCTATGACCATTTTTTTTTCTTGAATGTTTTCTTCTTCTCTTATGAAAAACTAAAATTGTCCTATCTTTTACAGTGTCTAAAAGTTTAGCTTCTACTGAAGCTCCCTCAATACTTGGATTACCTATCTCGGTATTTTGATCATTGTTTAACAATAAAACATTATTAAATTTAATTGTTTCACCTTTTTTAGCATTTACTTTCTCAATCTCTAGTATCTTGCTAGTAGAGACTTTATATTGCTTTCCACCTGTTTCAATAATTGCAAATGACATAAATTTTTATTATTAAGTTTTGAGGCAATATAGCTTGCAATTATATCAAGTCAAGATTATTGAGGTCAAAAAGCATCCTTTAAATCCCTTAATTTTGTAAATATTTCTTGATCAGAGGAGTCTTTTTGATTTAAGGCCTGTTTTACCTTGATATTATCACATCTCAAGAAGATGTTTGTCTTCAATTCTTCTTCTAAAGATGTTGGAATCGTAGGTTGATTTTTTTTTATTTTAGAATTTATGTCATGTTCTCTCTTTTTTAAAAAAGAGTTTTCTTTGTCAAATGTTAAACAAAATTCTAAATTCTTTTTAGTATACTCATGACCACAATAAATTTTAGATTTTGGATTAAGAGCTTTAAGTTTTTCAAGAGACTCAAACATTTGTTTATGACTTCCCTCAAAAACTCTTCCACACCCTAAAGAGAACAAAGTATCTCCAGTAAAAATAACATTTTCTTTTTTAATATAATAAGCGATGTGACCACTAGTATGACCTGGAATAAAAATTACCTTTACTTCCAAATTTCCAACATTAAAAATTTGGTCTTCATTTAACAAAATGTCTATTCCAGGAATACGGCTCTTATCTTTTTGATATCCAAAGATTTTTGAATTATATTTTTCTTTTAGCTTTAAATTTCCACCTACATGATCTGCATGGTGATGTGTGATCAAAATATTATCTAATTTGTTATAATTGCTTATTATTTTTTCACATGAGTCAAATTCAGAAGGATCAACTATTGAAACAGTCTCGGTTTCCTCTTCATAAATTAAGTAACTGTAGTTGTCCTCTAAACACGGAATAACTTCTATTTTCATATTATCCTATTAAAAAAATTCCAACCTTTGAAAAAAGATTTTTTATTTCTAAATTACTCTTTTTAATATAAGATGTTTTATCTTCGTTTACACCAATTACTTTTTTTATTTTGATGCTCTTTTCATCACAAAAAATAAACAAATCTTTTATGGTGCACATGTGTAAGTTTGGAGTATTGTACCACGTATTAGGTAAAGTTTTCGTAACCGGCATTTTTCCAAAGAGTAATAGTTTTAATCTTACTTTCCAAAAACCAAAATTAGGTATCGAAACTATTACCGATTTTCCAATTCTTAAAAGTTCATTCATAACTTTACTTGGGTCATAAAAGGCTTGCAGGGTCTGACTTAAAATAACATAATCAAAAGATCGATCTGGAAATTGATGTAACTCTGTTTCAGCGTTACCTTGTATTACGCTAAGACCTTTATGAATACATTTTTGTACATTAGTTTGATCTATTTCTAATCCACGAACCTCGATACCTTTTTCTTTCTCAAGTAAACTCATTAAAGATCCATCACCACATCCCACATCAAGAACTCTAGTGTTTTCGGACAATAAGTTTGCTATTACTTTAAATTCATTTTTCATTTTTAAATTTCTCGTGCATTGAGTCTATAAAACCTTTAAGAGTCTTTAAAAAATTTAATTCATCTAGTAAAAAAGAATCGTGACCCTTGTCTGTTACAATTTCTGAATAAGAAACATTCGCACCAGCAGCATTTAAAGCGATAACTATATCTTTGTTATTCTTGGTCGTGTAAAGCCAATCAGAAGAAAAAGATATTACTAAAAATTTCGTTCTTTGACCTTTAAATGCTTCAGTAAGACCTCCTTTAAATTGTTTTGATAAATCAAAATAATCCATAGCTCTTGTTATATATAGAATTGAGTTTGCATCGAATCTTTCCACAAAAGCATATCCTTGATGTCTGAGATAACTTTCGACCTGGAAATCCGCATTAAAACTAAATTCGTAATCTGCTTTTTCTTGTAACTTTCTTCCAAATTTTTCCTGCATTCCTTTTTCAGATAGATAACTAATGTGTCCTACCATCCTCGCAACAGCTAAGCCATTTTTTGGTTGAACATTCTTTAAAAAATATTTTCCATTATCCCAAACAGGGTCAGCCATAATTGACTGACGAGCTAATTCATTTAAAGCAATATTCTGCGCACTGTGACTAGTGCTACATGCAATTGGAATAGCAGAAAAAGTTTTATCTGGAAAAGTTGAACAAAACTGAAGTAATTGCATTCCGCCCATTGAACCACCTGTTGCACAAAGAAGTTTTTTTATACCGAGGTGATCCAATAATGACTCTTGGGCTCTAACCATGTCCTTAATAGTTATCACAGGGAAATCCAATCCATAAGGTTGATTGGTTTCTGGATTAATATTTCTTGGCCCTAATGAACCCATGCATCCACCAATTACATTTGCACAAATTACAAAATATTTATTTGTGTCTATAGCTTTCCCCGGTCCTACTGCTGTCACCCACCATCCGTTTTTATTTGTTATTGGATTTGTGCCAGCAACGAATTGATCTCCTGTTAAAGCATGAAATACAAGAATTGCATTGTCTTTATTTGAATTTAACTTTCCATAGGTTTCATAAGCTAAAGGAAAATTTTTTATAGTCTTTCCACAATCTAACTTAAGTGAATTTGAGACTTTAAGTTTCTTTATATTTTCAAGTTTTTCATTCATCCAAAAAAAAAGCCCAGCTAAACTGGGCATATACCCTTTTTAGCAAAATTTATTTAGCGCTTGCAATTTGGTTAAATCAGCGCTTCAAATTAGTACTAAATCGTCTTAAACTTGTCAATTTTATATACGATAAAGACCTATAGAAAAACTTATACAATTTAGATAATACATTGAGTAAATGAAATTTCCGAAACCAAATAACATTGTTGCAGAGAAATATGTTGCTGGAATGAGTTTATTTAAGAGTAAACTCGCTAAAATAAAATTATCAGCTAACGAGTCCGCCTTAGGTCCTAGCCCTTTGGCAAAGAAACAATATCTCAAAGTTTCACAAAATTTCGCTAGATACCCTGATTCCGACGGTACATTTTTAAGAAAAACACTTTCTGATAAATTTAGGATCGACAGGAACAGAATTATATTAGGTTCTGGATCTGATCAAATTTTTGAATTAATTTGTAAATCTTTTTTAAAAAAAGGTGATCAAGTTATTGTACCAAAATATAGTTTTATTATTTACAGGATTTATAGCAAAATGAGCGGAGCCAAAGTAATTTATGCTAATGAAAATAATTTTACTGTATCTGTAAAAGATATACTTAAAAAAGTTACTAGAAAAACAAAAATAGTTTTTTTAGCTAATCCAAATAATCCCACAGGCACATACATTAAAAGAAAAGAGTTACTTTTTTTAAGAAAAAAATTAAGAAGTAATATTTTGCTAGTAGTAGATGATGCCTATTTCGAGTATGTAAAACAGAAAGACTTCATGTCAGGCCTCAAAACTTTTACAAACTTTAAAAATGTGGTAATGACTAGGACCTTTTCAAAGATTTACGGTCTTGCTGGACTGAGAGTAGGCTGGGGTTACGGGTCCAAAGAAATAATTTCTGCATTAAATAGAATTAAACCTCCGTTTAATGTAAGTAGGCCAGCTTTATTTGCAGCTTCTGCTGCAGTGAAAGACAGTTCATGGTTAAACAAAGAAATTAATCATGTAAATAAATGGAATAAAAAACTGTTTGCTGAATTTAAAAAAATGAAAATAGACACAAATAAAAGTTTTACTAATTTTTTATTAGTAAACTTTGATAGAGTAAAAGTTAATTCAGCTAAAGCTTTTAAACAGCTAGCAAAGTCTGGAATATTAGTACGTAAAATGGATGTATATGGTATAAAAAATTCTTTACGTATTACAATTGGGACAAGCTCGGAGAATACAGAATTAATAAAAAAAATGAGAAAGATTTTAAATGTTTAATAAAATCAGTATTATCGGTTGTGGTTTAATTGGTTCTTCTATTTTGCGTGCAGTTGAAGAAAAAAAACTAGCTTCTAAATTAAGTATTTTTGATAAGTCTAGTCATGTAAACAGTTATTTAAAAAAAAATTTCTCATCAGAAGTTTGCAGCAACATTTCTGAAGCTGTAATTGACTCTGATTTGACAATTATCGCATCTCCCCTGAGTAGCTATAAGGAAATTTTACTTTCGATTAAGGCTAATTTAAAAAAAGACTCCATTTTGACTGATACAGGTTCTGCCAAAAAAGAAGTAAACAAAATTATTAAAAATATTAGTTTAGATAATATTCATTGGATTGCTTCACATCCTATAGCAGGCACTGAGTATAGTGGACCTGAAGCAGGGTTTTCAGAACTCTTTAAAAATAGATGGTGTATTTTGTCAACAGACAAAGAGGTAAGTAAGAGTAAAATGAGCAAGCTGGAAGAATTTTGGATTAAACTTGGTAGTAAAACAAAATTTATG
>CACGLI010000031.1 GCA_902573865.1 uncultured Pelagibacteraceae bacterium | reverse complement strand
CTAAACGGATTAGATATTCTTGTCAATAACGCAGGAATAACTTTAGATAATATTTCACTAAGATTAACAGAGGAAAACTGGAAAAAAGTTTTAGATATTAATCTCACCTCAACATTTTTAATGTGTAAATTTGCAATTAAAAAGATGTTAAAAAACAAAAATGGTAAAATAATAAATATTACTTCTATAGTTGGTCATACAGGTAATTTAGGCCAAGCTAATTACGCTGCATCAAAATCAGGCATTATTGGGTTTTCAAAAAGCTTGGCGATAGAATATGCAAAAAAAAATATTAACATTAATTGCGTGTCGCCTGGTTTTATAGAAACTGAAATGACCAAAAGTATTAATGATGATTTTAGAAATATTTTAATACAAAAAATACCGTCAGGAACTTTAGGTAAACCCGAGGATGTAGCGAATTGTGTAGCTTTTCTTGCATCTGATTTATCTAATTATATTACGGGGGAAACACTTCATGTTAATGGTGGAATGTATATGGCTTGACAAACAAAATTAATAATTTATTAAGAATAGTAACTTAACAAATATATGTCACAAGAAATAACAGTAAAAGTAAAAAAAATAGTTGCAGACCACCTTGGCGTAGATGAGTCAAAAGTAGTTGAAGAGGCGAGTTTTATTGATGATCTAGGGGCTGACAGTTTAGATACTGTAGAATTAGTGATGGCTTTTGAAGAAGAGTTTGGGTCAGAAATATCTGATAGCGAAGCTGAGAAAATTCTTACGGTTGGTGATGCAATTAAATTTATAGCGAATAAAGCAAATAAATAATTAATTTTAGATGACTGCATCTTCTAAAGTTGAAAATTTGATGCTAATACTTTCGTCGCCTTCTGGTGCTGGCAAAACTACTTTGTCAAAAAAAATCCAACAAAAATATAAAAATTTCAAAATATCTGTTTCACATACCACTCGAAAGGCTCGTTCAAATGAAATCAATGGAGTTGATTATTTTTTTGTCAACGAAAATGAATTTAAAAAAATGATTAATGAAAATGAATTTTACGAGTATGCAAAAATTTTTGATAATTATTACGGGACATCTAAATATTCCATTAAACAACTGCTCAAAGGTAAATTCGATATTTTATTTGATATTGATTGGCAAGGTACTCAACAACTTTCAAATTATCCTGAGCTTAATCTTATAAAAATTTTTGTGCTTCCACCAAATAAAAATGAATTAAAGAATAGACTAATAAATAGAAATCAAGATGATAAGCTAACAGTTGAAAAAAGAATGGAAGGTTACGATAAAGACAAAGATCACTGGAATGAATATGATTACGTTATATTAAATGACAATTTAGAATTATGTTTTAGACAGATAGAAGACATAATAAATTTTCATAAAAATAAAATTGATTCTAAAAATTTAATTAAGTTACATATTTAATTAACTGATAGTATTTTTCCCTACTTATCTCACCAGGTCTGACCTTACTACAAATATTTAAGTTTTGCAGAGTTGATTTTGAATTTAAAATAATATTTTTTGATGCTTTATTTATCATCTTTCTTCTATTATTAAAAAAAATCCTAGTCAATTTCTCTAATTTTTTGAGATTTTGATAATTTTTATTATCTTTATTTTTAAATGGTTCCAACACAATAACTGTAGAGTCGACTTTAGGTACTGGAAAAAAACTGTTCCTAGATACATTAAAATGATCTTTTATAATTAATCTAAATCCAGTCAGAATAGAGAGTCGACCATAAGATGACAAATTAAAATCTGATTTAATTCTATCAGCAACTTCTTTTTGAAACATTAAGACAAGTTTTTTATACTTTGGAGGCCAAATTTTAAACCTAATTAAATTAGTCAAAATTTTTGTTGAAATATTATAAGGTAAATTTCCAAAAATTATCGTTTCCTTTTTTAATATCTTTTCTAAATTTACCTTCAAAATATCTTTATTAATTAAATCAAACCTTCTAAAATTATAAAAATTTTTTTTTAGACTTAGGAATAATTCTTTATCTTTTTCTATTGCAAAAAAACTTTTTGGACCTATTTCCAAAATTTTTTTAGTGAGATTTCCAGTACCTGGTCCTATTTCAAGAATATTCTCATTTTTGATACTAATAGTTTTTATTATTTTGTTTATTATATTTTTATCGATTAAAAAATTTTGACCTAAAGATTTTTTTGGAGTTAACATCAAAAAAAATTAATACAGTTTATCAAACTATTTGCATTAGCTTTTTTTTTTAATATAAGTTCACTGGCAGTACCATGATCAGGAGAAATCCTTAAGTACTTTAAGCCAAGTGTAATATTTATCCCATTAAATTTATTTATTGCTTTAAATGGACCTAAAACTTGATCATGATACATACCTACAACAACATCATATTCTATTTTATTTTTTAAAAAGACATTATCTACTGATAATGGTCCATGAATCTTTAGGCCTCTTTTTTTTAATTTTGTAACTAATGGGATAAGTATTTTTCTTTCAAAAGAATTAACTCTCATTTCATCATTATGAGGATTTAAACCCAATATTCCAATTCTAGCTTTTTTTTTGAATTTTTGAGAATAGAATTTATTAATTGTCTCAACCTTCTTCATTATTTTTTGAGAATTCAATTTCTTGAAAACATCTTTTATATTTATATGTGTAGTTATTGGTGAAACTGAAAATAATTTATTGTAAATTAGCATAACCTCCTTATTTCTAGATTTATTCTTATTAGCTAGATATTCAGTTACACCTATCTTTTTTTTAAATATTTCTTTATTTATTGGGCAATTTACAAATCCAACAATTTTTCTTTTTATGGCAAGTTCATGGGCCTTATTAATAGAATTTAAAATATAATTTCTTTTTTCGCTGAGATTTAAAATAAAAGGATTTTTAAAATTGATATCTATATCAAGAATATTCATTTTTCCCTTTTTTAGAATTAAATCGGCATTTAACTGATTAAGTTTAACATTTATTTTTAATTTCCTAAATTGTGCATCTAATATTTTCTTACTTCCAATGATAAAAATTTTTTTTTTATTACCTAATTTAAATTTTAGCCAGGACTTATAGATTATTTCTGAGTTGATACTGTAAGGTTCACCATGAATAATTGCTATTTTTTTCATTTAACCTCTATAATACTGGCTCTAGCTACTTTACTATAATGTGATATTGAAAAAAATTCTAATTTTTGATTTTGCATTCTATTTATTAATTCTCTTTTTACTTTTTCTATATCTTCATTCTTTCTTTGAACAGATTTTTTTTCATTCAATTTTAAAATTATTAGTTTGTCGGCTCGTTTCAATGGTTCAGTAAATTGTCCAACACTTATTGCACTGATTTTTTCATTAAATTCTTGACTTAATTGACTTTGGTTAAGCCATCCAATTTCTCCTCCAATAATAGCACTTTCGCCGATACTATATTTAGCCACTGCTTTTTCAAATCCATTTGTATTTATATATTCTTTAATTTTAATAAATTTATCGATATCATTATTATTGATGACAATTTCAGATATATTATATGAAATTTCGTCACTTATTTTATAATTTGACAAGTATTTTTTTAGTTCAAGTTCTATTTCACTTGAATTAAGTTTTACTTCTTTTGCATAAATTTTTAGTATTAATCTGTTCCATTTAAACTGAATCTTTAAATCTTCTTTAAATTTTTCAAAATTTAGATTGTTTTTTTCAAACAAAGATTTAAGACCACTTATTTCTAAGTTCTTCTTTTTGGCAATTTGATTTAAATATTTATTAAATCTAATATCATCATACTCTTGTATCTTAAATTTCGAAACTTCATTTTTTTTTACAAGTCTTTTAATCATTACATCTAGTAATTGATTTTTATAGTTTTCTATATTTTCCTTTGTAAAATTAATGTTATTTAAAATAAAAAAAGTTTTTAATTCGTTTTCTAGATCAATTGTTGTTATTATCTCATTACCAACCTTTGAAATTATAGTACTTGAAATATTAGAGTAAGCGATAGAAGAGTAAAAAAAAAATACAATAAAAAATATTATTTTAATAGGATTACATTTCATCATTCAAATTTTGGAGAGTTAATGTTAGAAAGTGGTATAATACTAATGTTAAACATTAGAGAATCCTCAGGTTCTATGTCTCTATCATTGTAAAATTCTCTTCTAAACATAACACCAGCTTTGAAACAGTCTATAGCATATTGATAACTTAGGTTATAAAACTCTGCTGAATTTTTAAGCAAGTCCCTTTTTGTTGAGATATTTAACTTATTGAAATCATTTATATTATAATCTAAGTCAGTTTTAAAATATCTTTGCATTCCCATATTCTCTCTTTCCTCGAGGAAACTAATATTAAATGTTGTAGGTCCATATAAAAAATTGGAGCTTACTTCATTATAATTAAAAGTTTCATAGTTTTGATCTAAATTAAAATTATACTTAAGTTTAACCTTAGAGCTTGGGTCCCATAAAATCTCTCCTACAAGGTCAGAGAATCTTTGATCTAATGGTGTAGGTCTATCTTTATCCTCTTTCTCATTTATAATTTGGCCCAATGATATTGAGAGGTTTTTTTCAGCGTTTTCATTTTCATCATCTAATATAGTTTTTTCGTAGGCAAAACCAAGAGATGCACTCAATCCACTTTCGACAACATCAACCTCATTAATCCTATCCATGTTGAAAATATTTGATGGTGTCAATCTAACATTATTATTTAACTCTCTCATCTCATTTGGAGAATATCTTAGGAGAAATTTTGGAGTTAAATATTCAATAAGATTTTTCTTTTCGTTTCTTTTTATCATAGGAGCCTCTCCTAAGTAACCAATTGCTCCGTGAAGCTCTGATCTAGTCTTGTCGTTATTATATCCAGAAACATTCTTTGTGTTATAATTTATGTTTTTAACAGTGGACTTAAATTGACTGTTAAAGCCTAATTTATTTATCCATTTTAAAGAACTAAAACTAAAATCGTTTACAAATAATTGTGTGTGTTTATCTACCTCATAATTTCTCATCATAAAATTTGATGTAAAATTAATATTTCCATAATCTTCGAGATACGGTAGATCTTTATTAAAAGTTATTGCAGGTGATACATATTCAAACCTTGAATTATCTAAAACTGATAATTTTTCAAATCTTGCCATCAGCATCTCTATTGATGAATTGTTATCTTCGTAATTGAAAGTTAAAGAGTTTTCAATTGTGTCAACTTCTTTCTCAAATAAAGCAGAACTTAAATCATAGACTTTCAAATATGTGCTATGGGAAACTTTTTGAATATTTAATAAAAAATTACTTTTCTTAGTTTCGGTATCAATAAAATCATAATTTAACTTGGAAAAAAAATGATTCTTGGAGCCTGGTTCTTTTAAAGAATTAGAATTTTTGTATCCTTCAGTATAGCTTGTATCAACAATCAGGAAAGAATTCTTGAACGCTTGTCTATACTCTGCTTGTAAAAGCGGATGTTCATCTGAGTAAATTTTTGGTGTTAAGGTAATATCTTTATCTTTACCCAAATTCAAGTAATAAGGAGATACAACACCTGTACCTAAATTAGAACTATCGACAATTGATGGAGCTAAAAATCCAGATTGTCTTTTTACACTAGGATCAGGATGGAAAAATTTAGGAAAATAAAAGATTGGAAAATCAAATATTTTTAAAACAGCTTTTTCATAAAATATTGTTTTTTTTGATTTTATATGTTCAATTTTATCAGCTCTAATTGACCACGCTGGACATTTATCACCATTTTTCAATTTACAGAATGTAAAAACTCCTTTACCCATTTCGCTTTTACCTTCACTCAATGAAAGTGAATTACTAAATATTCTTGGATCACTCTCTTCTAATCCAGAGAATAATCTGGGATTAAAAAAAGCTCTTAGATCTGAACCTATAATTTTTTTATTTTTTTCGTTAATATAAATTTCTGAAAACTGGTATTTGTTATTATTTTTATCATTTACTGTTATTTTTCCCACTGAAGAAAAAATATTATTATCTCTTTTATATCTAAACATTTCGACTGATATCTCGTTACCCTCTAAATCTGTTAGCAAAGATTTTTTATTAGACTCAATTATTCCAGATAAATTATCTACTTTAATTTGTTCTGTTGAAACTGTATAACCCTCTTTTGTTTTAAGGTTTACATTCCCTTTTAATATTAAAATTTCTTTATTTTTATCGAATTCACCATAATTCCCTGAAACATAGTTTTGACTTTGATCGTATGCTTCAACATTATCTTGGAAAATTGTAATACCTTTTTTTTCGTCAATTTTGATTTTTTTAGATTTTATATTTAGGTCGTCTGCTATTGAAAAATTAGCTTTTAAAATATAAATAAATACAAAAAAAAATACAGTAATTTTACTTTTCATATAGTCTTAACAATCCAATTGAACAAAATAAAGTTACAGCGATTAACGGCATCCATACCGATAATATAATTGATATTTTGTTAGTCTGTCCCAAGGCGATAGATAGGTCTTTAAAATAATAAATTAATGCGCATGTAATTATAGAAATAAATACAAAATAAGTCTTGTTGACTTTATTTCTTGTTTCTAATCCAAAAATAGAGGCAAGAAAAACCATTAAAACCAAGAATATGGGCAGTGAAAAATATGAATTTATTTTTTCTTGAATTACTAATTTAGAATAACCATCATCTAGTAATTTTTCTTGGTCTTTTAATAGTCTTACAAAAGAAACTGTATCTAAATTTTTATAAGCGGATTTAATTTTACTTAAATTAAACAAAGAATTAAAAGTCATGTTTTCCCTTGTTTCAGGTAAATTATTATCATTATCATAAACTTTTACATTACTTAAAACCCAATTATTTGAGGTAATATCAGCTTTTTCAACTTCAATTCT
>CACGLI010000030.1 GCA_902573865.1 uncultured Pelagibacteraceae bacterium | reverse complement strand
GTAACTCTAAAATCCAAAAATGATGTTCGTTTTCCATAACCGTTTTCAGACACTGACAAGACATATTTATTCAAGCCTTTCTTAATTTTTTCGTCCTTATTTAGAGTTTTTTTATCAATTTTTGTCGAGTCAAGAACATTCATTGATATTATCTTGTCTTTTTCTGACAAATTTATACCTCTTATTCCTTTTGAAGACCTTCCTTTAAAAAGCCTTAATTTTTTTGACATAAATCTTATACACTTTCCGAATTTAGTGCTTAACAATACATCTTGATCTTCTCTGCATATTTTAACTGCTACAATTTTATCATTCTCTTGTAATTTCATTGCAATCTTTCCACTTACATTAATACTCAAAAAATCTTCAAGAGAATTTTTTCTTACAAAACCATTAGATGTAGCAAATACAACTTGCATCTTTTTCCACTCTGTCTCATCCTCTGGAAGCGGCATAATTGAACTTATTGAATGATGACTTTTAAGAGGTAATAAATTAAATATGGATTTACCCTTTGATGCAGCAGTTCCCTCTGGAATTTTATGTGCTTTTATTTTATAAACCAATCCCTGAGTTGAAAAAAACAATACCGGGGTAAGAGTGTTTGCTGTAAATATTTGAACAACAAAATCTTCATCTCTAGTAGTTATACCTGTCTTGCCTGTTCCGCCTCTTTTTTGTGCTTTAAGAGATGTTAAAGGACTTCTTTTAATATATCCTTGGTTAGTAATATTTATTACGACTGACTCTTTTTTAATTGTTTCCTCAATGTTATAATTTAGAACAGCATCAATAATTTTTGTTCTTCTTGGTATTGAAAATTTATCTTTTATCTTATTTAATTCTGAAATAATTAATTCGTACAATTCTTTTTTTGAATTTATTAATTTTTTAAAATAGATTATTAAATCAGATAATTTGTTTATTTCAGTTTCAATTTCGTTAATACCATACGCAGTTAATCTTTGAAGTCTTAATTCTAATATCGCAATAACTTGTTTCTCAGATAGAGAATAAGAATTTATATTCTTTTTTTTTTCAATAAGCGAGATTATTTTTGTGCTTTTTTTAACTTTCCATTTTTTAGATAATAGACTTTTTTTTGCATCTTCTGTATTTTTTGATTTTTTAATAAGTTTAATAATTTCATCAATATTTTCTACTGAAGTTGCTAAACCAATCAATACATGTGCTTTATCTTCTGCCTTTTGCAAATCAAATTTAGCTCTTTTTAAAACTGTTTCTTCTCTAAATTTCAGAAATTCGGATATGAATTCTTTTAAATTTAGTATTCTTGGTTTATTTTTTACTAATGCTAAAGTATTAAAACCAAAAGAGCTTTCAATATTTGTATTTTTGTATAAAAGCCTTCTAACAGTCTCAGGTTCTACTCCTCTACGTAATTCTAAAACTACTCTTATTCCCTCTCGATTTGACTCATCCCTTATATCGCTAACACCTTCAATTTTTTTATCTTTGGCTAACTGAGCAATTTTTTCAATTAAAATTGATTTATTTATTTGATAAGGAATTGATTTAATTATTAAAATTGATCTACCACTTTTTTTTTCTTCAAAGTCAATTTCACCTCGTATTTTAAATGAACCTCTACCGTTCTTGTAACCTTGTTTTATTATATCTTTTCCAATTATTACACCTCCAGTTGGAAAATCAGGTCCAGGTATAAATTTCATTAATTGTGATACCGTAATATCTTTATTTTTAATCAAAGCGATAGTGGCATTTATAACTTCGCCTAAGTTATGTGGAGGTATGCTAGTAGCCATTCCAACTGCTATACCACCGGCACCGTTAACTAGTAAATTTGGGTACTGAGAGGGTAATACTGTTGGTTCTTTTTCTGTTTCATCGTAATTATTTCTATAATCCACGGTATTTTTTTCTAAATCTTCAGTGAGAAATTGTGAAATTTTACCTAATTTTGTTTCAGTATATCTCATTGCTGCAGGCGGATCTCCATCTATAGATCCGAAATTACCTTGACCGTCTATTAATGGAAGACTCATTGAAAAATCTTGGACGAGTCTCACCAGTGCATCATAAACAGCTTGATCACCATGTGGATGATATTTACCAATAACATCACCAACTATTCTGGCAGACTTTCTAAAAGATTTAGTCCAATCATATCCTCCTTTGTACATAGCATAAATTATTCTTCTATGAACTGGTTTTAAACCATCTCTTACATCTGGAAGTGCCCTACTTACTATTACGCTCATAGCGTAAGATAAATAAGACGAACTCATTTCGTCTCTTACAAAGATCGGTTTGTAAGAATTCTTTACTACTAAATTATTTTTTTCCATAATTATTAAAATGGAATTTCATCATCAAGATCGGATATATCCTGATTAATATTATCTTTAGGAAGAGAGCTTTTGTTTTGTGAAACTAAATTTGATGATTGTTCATTTTTATTTTTACCATCTAGCATTGTAAGGTTTGAATTATAGCCTTGTAATACTATTTCAGTTGAATATTTATCTTGACCAGAGCTTTCGTCTTTCCATTTTCTAGTTGCTAATTGACCTTCAATATAAACATTTGCACCCTTTTTAAGATATTGTTGAACAACATTAACCAAACCTTCATTGAATATTACTATTCTATGCCACTCTGTTTTTTCTTTTCTTTCACCACTAGTTTTGTCTTTCCATGACTGACTTGTTGCCAAACTTAGTCTTGCGACATTTTTTCCATTTACCATTTGTTTTATTTCAGGATCAGCGCCCAATCTACCAATTAATTGTACTTTATTAAGACTTCCGGCCATAATATTTAATATTTTAAGAGTATTAATTGTTAATATGGATATATATATATCATAAATATTAATTAATTTTAAGCTGATATATATAGTGAGAGAAAAAAAAGATGTTAAAAAGTATTGTAATTAAAGGTGCTAAAGAGCACAATTTAAAAAATATATCCTTACAAATACCAAAAGAAAAATTAATTGTAATAACTGGTCTATCTGGGTCTGGAAAATCTTCATTAGCATTCGATACAATTTATGCTGAAGGTCAAAGAAGATATGTGGAAAGTCTCTCCGCTTATGCAAGACAATTTTTAGATAAAATGAAAAAACCAAATGTTGATATGATAGAGGGTTTAAGTCCGGCTATTTCAATAGAACAAAAAAATACATCAAAGAATCCTCGATCTACGGTAGCTACCGTTACAGAAATTTATGATTATATGAGAGTTTTATACGCTAGGGTTGGCGTGCCCTACTCTCCTTTTACAGGCAAACCTATAGTATCACAATCTGTAAGTGAAATAGTAGATAAAGTAAAGAACCTTCCAAAGACATCCACTATTTATTTATTAGCACCAATAGTCCGAGGCAGAAAAGGAGAATATAAAAAAGAGATACTTAATTTTAAAAAAAGAGGTTTTCAAAAAATTAAAGTTGATGGCAAATATCTAAATATAGATGATTTTCCAAATTTAAATAAAAAAATAAAGCACGATATTTCAATTGTAGTTGACAGAATCATTTTAAATTCCTCTATAGGTAATAGACTTGCTGATAGCATTGAGACTGCATTAAATTTATCAAATGGTTTATTAGTTGTAGAGTATGAGAATGAAACTTTACCTAAAAAATATAGGAAATTAGAAAGTTTATTATTTTCATCAAAATTTTCTTGTCCAGAAAGTGGTTTTACGATTGAAGAAATTGAACCTAGATTGTTTTCGTTTAACTCACCTTACGGCGCCTGTGAAGAATGCGAAGGTATAGGAAGCAATTTAAATGTAGACGCTAAATTGGTTATTCCTGATGAAAATAAAAGCTTACAAGATGGTGCAATTTTGCCTTGGTCTAAATCCTCATCTATGTATTATGCTCAAACACTCTCGTCATTATCTAAATTTTATAAGTTTTCTCTTGATACACCTTGGAAAAAACTTTCTAAAAAAATTCAAGATGTAATTCTTTATGGGTCTAATGACGAAGAAATTAAATTTTCATATGACGATGGATATGAGAGTTATACAACAAAAAAAACATTTGAAGGAGTGGTAAATAATTTAGAAAGAAGATACCTTGAGACTGAAAGTGAATGGAAAAGAGAAGAAATTTCTCAATATCAAAGTGAGTCAAATTGTGAAAAATGCAAAGGATTAAGACTTAAAGATGAAGCTTTATGTGTAAAAATCAATAATTTAAATATTAGTCAAGTAACAGTTAAGTCTATTGACGAGGCTAAAGATTGGTTTGACAAACTTCCTGTTTCTTTAAATGACAAAGAAAATAAAATTGCTCAACACATTTTAAAAGAAATAAATGAAAGATTAAATTTTTTGGTCAATGTTGGATTAAATTATTTAACTTTATCAAGAGAGTCTGGAACTTTGTCAGGCGGTGAAGCTCAACGAATTCGTCTAGCCTCACAAATAGGATCTGGATTAACAGGTGTTCTATATGTGCTTGATGAACCTTCAATTGGCTTACATCAAAGAGACAACAAAAAACTTATCAAAGCTTTAAAAAAACTAAGAGACTTAGGTAATACTGTTATTGTTGTTGAGCATGATATTGAAACAATGGAAAACGCAGATCATATAGTTGATATAGGCCCAGAGGCTGGTTTAAATGGTGGTAGAGTAGTAGTTCAAGGAGAACTAGATGAAATAATTTCTAACGATAAAAGTATAACAGGAAGTTATTTATCAGGAAAAAAGAAAATTTTAATTCCCAAAAAAAGAAGGCTAGCAAAAAATGGAAAGTTTTTAGAAATCAATGGCGCGAGTGGAAATAATTTAAAAAATGTAAATTTAAAAATACCTTTAGGTACCTTCACTTGTATAACTGGAGTTTCTGGTAGTGGTAAATCTACTCTAATACTTCATACTTTATATAATGCTTTAAATTTAATGTTAAATAAAAATAAGTCACGAAAAATTCCAAAACCTTTTAAGGGATTTAAGGGAATTGAACAAATAGATAAAGTAATTGATATCGATCAATCTCCAATTGGACGAACTCCTAGATCAAATCCAGCAACTTACACTGGTGCTTTCGGACCGATTAGAGATTGGTTTGCAAGTTTACCTGAGTCAAAAGCTCGAGGATATAAAGTTGGAAGATTTTCGTTTAATGTTAAGGGGGGAAGGTGTGAAACATGCGAAGGTGATGGAGTTCTAACTTATGAAATGCATTTTCTTCCAGATGTTTTTATTCCATGTGATGTCTGTAAAGGAGCTAGATATAATAGAGAAACTTTAGAAATAAAATTTAAAGAAAAAAATATAGCGGATGTTCTTGATATGACAGTAGAAGAAGGCTGTGATTTTTTTGAAAATATCCAAACAATTAGATCAAAATTAATTACCTTAAAACATGTTGGGCTTGGCTATATGAAGATAGGTCAACAAGCCACTACCCTATCTGGCGGAGAAGCACAAAGAATCAAATTAGCTAAGGAATTATCTAAAAGATCAACAGGTAGAACTTTATATATATTAGATGAACCAACCACCGGGCTTCACTCTCACGACATAAATAAGTTGTTAGATATTCTACAGGCGTTTACTAATACTGGTAATACAGTAGTCGTAATTGAGCATAATTTAGATGTAATAAAAACTGCAGATCATATAATTGATATGGGCCCCGAAGGAGGTATAGCTGGAGGGGAAATTATTGCTGAAGGCACACCAGAAAAAGTTTCTAAACAAAAAAATAGCTATACAGGCCAATTTTTAAACGAAATTTTAAATAGCAACAATAAAATGAAAAAAACTGCCTAAACTATTTAATTGTGATATAAAGAATCATGACATCTATTTTACAATCTCTTTCAAAAACTGTGCATATTTCTGCTGTATTAGCAGTTCTTTTGTTTGTTGGTCTTTATTTAGGATCAGATGGTTTTGGTTTTGATAGATATTTTTTTAGTTGGTTATTTAGATATTTTCATGTTTTAGCAGGTATCATGTGGATTGGTTTGTTGTGGTATTTAAATTTTGTTCAGATACCAAATATGCCTAAAATTTCAGATGAACAAAAACCTGCTATCACTAAAGTTATAGCTCCCGCTGTTTTATTTTGGTTTAGATGGGCAGCATTCGCAACTATATTAACAGGATTATTGGTTGCATATTTAAATGGTTATTTACACCAGTCAATGACTTTAGGTATTGGAAGTGGTTACGGTAAGAATACTGCTATTGGTATTGGAATGTGGCTTGGGATTATAATGGCATACAATGTATGGTTTATTATTTGGCCTAATCAAAAAAAAGCATTAGGTATCGTAGAAGCTTTGCCAGAAGAAAAAGCGATATCTGCAAAAAAAGCAATGTTAACTTCAAGAATAAATACTCTTTTGTCTTTACCTATGCTCTTAACAATGGTTGCAGCACAAAATTTATATTAATTTAAGGTAAAATTTCCTCTTCTTTTTTCTCAAGAGTTTTAGAACTTACTTTAAGATATTTTAAGATTGGTGACGCAATAAAAATAGATGAATAGGTACCTATTAAAACACCAAGTATCATTGCGAAAGAAAAACCTTTAAGGATAGATCCACCAAGAATGAATATTGAAAAAAGGGCTAGTAATGTAGTGACAGATGTAATTAAAGTTCTTGATAGGGTCTCATTCACTGACATATCAGATATTTCTAAAATACTTATATTGTTATACTTAGATAAATTTTCCCTTATCCTGTCGTAAATAACCACTGTGTCATTCATTGAGTAACCTACTATAGTAAGGACTGCAGCTACAATTGAAAGATTTATTTCTATTGAAAGTAGAGAAAAGATACCCAATGTAATTATTACATCATGAAACAATGCAACTATAGAGCCAAGACTAAACTGCCACTCAAACCTTACCCAAATATAAAATAACATAGCTAATAAAGCTAAACATATTGAAATTATTCCTGATTTCAAAAGTTCTGAGCTTACTTTTGG
>CACGLI010000029.1 GCA_902573865.1 uncultured Pelagibacteraceae bacterium | reverse complement strand
ATGCTCACGGTGAACACGATCCACATATTTGGCTTGATACTATGAACGCAAAAATAATTCTAAGCGAAATGGCAGAGCATCTTATTGAAAATGATCAAGAAAATGCATCTAAATATAAGGCTAATTTAAAAAAAGCGCACAAAGATTTAGATAAACTTACAAAAAAAGTAAAATCTGATTTAAATAAAGATTTCAAATCAATTGTTTTTCATGACGCCTATCAATATTTTGAAAAAAGATTTGGTGTAAATGTCTTGGGAGCTTTTACTGTTAATACAGATGTACTACCCGGTGCAGAACAATTATCTGAGATTAGAGAGGTAATTGAACATGAAAAAGTAAGTTGTGTGTTTTCTGAGCCTCAATTTAACCCTGATATAATTAAAGCAGTAGCAAAAGACACAAATATTAAGACTGGAGTTATAGATCCGTTAGGAGCAACTCTAAATCCAGGAAAAACTTTATATTTTGATTTAATCAGTAATATGTCTAAATCTTTTAAAGGTTGTTAAGAATATTTAAGATTATACTTCTATAACCAAAGTATCTTTTGAACCACCACCTTGTGAGCTATTAACTATCGTGCTGCCTTTACGAAGTGCTACTCTAGTCAAACCTCCAGTTGTAACCCATGATGTTTTACCGCTAAGAACGAACGGTCTTAGATCTAGATGCCTTGGTTCGATAGTGTTTTCTGAAATAGTAGGTGTTGTTGACAAAACTTCAAGTGGTTGAGCAATATAACCTTTTGGATCTTTATTAATTTTTCTTATAAAGCCATTTTTCTCTTTTACTGAAGCTTTAGGCCCTATCATAATACCATTTCCCCCAGATCCGTTTGTTGGTTTTACTACTAGTTTTGAAATATTTTCTAAGACATGCTCTCTCTCTAATTTATTTCTACATAAAAAAGTTTCAACTTGATTGATTTTTGGCTCCTCACTTAAATAAAATTTAATCATTTCACCAACGTATGAATAAATAGCTTTATCATCCGCAATACCTGTGCCAGGTGCATTGACTATACCTACGTTCCCTTTAATCCAGGATTTGAAGAGACCAGCCACACCTAAAAGTGATTTTTTATAAAAAACTTTTGGATCTAAAAAATTATCATCTATTCTTCTATAAATACAATCTACCTTTAACGGACCTTTAACTGTTCTCATGTAGACATAATCTTTTTCTACAAATAAATCTTTCCCCTCAACTAAAGCTATACCCATTTGATCAGCTAAAAACTCGTGTTCAAAATAAGCAGAGTTATATACACCTGGAGTAAGTAAAACCATATGAGGATTTTTTGTTTTTTTCGGCACACATTCTTGCATACAATTATAAAGCTTATTTGGATATTGATGAATGGAAGATACCTTGTGTCTTGTAAATAATTCTGGAAAAACATCTCTCATTACCATACGATTTTCAAGCATGTAAGATACACCCGATGGAACTCTAAGGTTGTCCTCTAAGACTAAAAATTCTCCACCTTTATTTTTAATTAAGTCAACGCCTGATATATTGGACCAAGCCTTATGCTTAGGTGAAAATCCCTGGCATTGCTTTAAATAATATGGAGATTTAAAAACCAATTCCTCAGGAATTAATTTTTCCTTAAAGATTTTTTTTTCATTATACACATCATCTATAAAAAGATTGAGTGCCTTTACTCTTTGTAATAATCCTTTTGAAATTTTATTCCATTCTTTTTTTTCAATTATTCTTGGAATGATATCTAAGGGCCATTTTTTTTCATCTTGTATTTTGTCTGCGGAATAAACTTTAAAATTTATACCTCTCGCATTAATAGTACTTTGACAGTTTTTCTCAATTTCATTTAATTTTTTAATTCCATATCTTTCTAAGATACCTGATATGGTTTTAGCCTGTTTTCTTAGCTTATTATTTAAATTAAAATACTCATCATAAGACTTGCTAGAATTATATTTTTTCCATATATCAACCATAAGTTAAAATTATTGATAATTTAAATAATAAATCAAATGCAAGAAATAGATGTCTGGCATGTCTAATTTGGATTATCTATAATAGATTAAATATTTTAACATTATTTATGACTTATTGTGTAGGTATAAAAACAAATGAAGGAGTGGTTTTAGCTTCAGACTCGAGAACTAATGCTGGTCTAGATAACGTCAATATTTATTCAAAGATGTTGACTTATGATGTAGGAGATAGAACAATAATTGTTGTGACATCCGGAAATTTAGCTACCTCTCAAGCGGTTTTTAAATCATTAGAAAAGGATATTAAAGCAAAAGATAGCTCATTAAGTTTAAATACTTGTAAAGATTTTGAACAGATTGCATCATATATTGGAAAACTAAATGTTAAACATTCATCCCCTGATGGAGTAAATACGGATAGTCTAGTATTGGGATCTACTTTTATTATTGGGGGACAAATAAAAGGACAACAACTAGAGCTATACATGGTTTATCCTCAAGGTAACTATATTAGACCTGCTGATAGCAAGCCTTACTTAGTAATAGGTGAAGTTAAGTACGGCAAACCAATTTTAGATAGAGTAATAACTCCAAATGTTTCTATTGGAGATGCATCAAGGTGCGCATTAATTTCTATGGACTCAACTCTTAAAAGTGATCTTACAGTTGGACCACCTATTGATATTGCTGTTTATAAAAAAGACGAAAAAGAAATTTCTTATTTGAAATGTCTGAATATTACTGATGATGACTACGCAAAAGTTTGTAATCAATGGTCAGATAAAGTTTTACAAGTTTTTGATACTTTCCCTAAATTTGATTGGGAGTAATTAATTTCCAATATAATGAAGATTAAGTATTCTAGTATGGTCTTCTAATCTATGTTCAAATAAATATAGCCCCTGCCAAGTACCAAGTATCAAATTATTATTCTTTATTGAAAGAGATAGATGGGAACTGGTTAAAGCGGATTTTATATGTGCGGGCATGTCGTCTTTTCCCTCAGTGCTATGAATATATCTTTCATCCATTGGAACTAATTTATTAAAAAAGTTTTTCATATCACTCATTACATCTGGATCTGCATTTTCTTGTATCATGAGAGAAGCGCTCGTATGCAAAATATTTATATTTAAAATTCCAGTATCCAATTTTTCATTTTTAATCCAATTATCTACTTTTGAAGTAAAATTATAAAGATCTTGGCCTTGTGTGTTAACTTTAATTTGATGGAACTTCTGTAACATGTTACTTTATTTCACCGATATAAGTACCAAGCGATAGAGCTGTTTCAACAAGAGGATCATCTCTTTGTACATCTCGGTATGTTTTAATTCCCTCATCAATCGCAACGTCCACTACCCTTCTATTATTCCAAGCAACCATTCTATTAAATTTTTTTTTCGCTAAAAGATCAACTGCATAAACTCCAAATGCGCTTGCTAAAATTCTGTCATTTGCAGTTGGAGGAGCACCTCTTTGAACATGTCCCAAAGTCGTTACTCTACATTCAATATCTGTTTTTTTCATTATTTCACTTGCTATATAATCACCGATACCGCCTAATCTTTTTTCGCCATCCAAATATTTATGCATAACTTTTTTGCCATCTTCTTTTTTAACCGCCTCTGCCACGATGATTAATGAATGCTGAATTTTATTTTTTTTCATTTCATTTAGTTTTTTAATAACACCGTTAATTGAATATTTTATCTCAGGGATCAGGATTACATCAGCGCCTCCAGCTATGCCCGCGTTTAGTGCTATGTGACCAGCATCTCTACCCATTACTTCTAAAATCATGGATCTTCTGTGGCTTGCAGCTGTTGACTGTAAATTATCTAACGCTTGCGTAGCTACATCTACAGCTGTGTGAAACCCAATTGAGTTTTCAGTTGCCCCAACATCATTATCTATTGTTTTGGGTATCGCAACTATGTTCATTTTGCCTTTGTCTGCCAATTTTTTTAAAATTTGCATACTCCCATCACCTCCAATTATAATCAGTCCATCTAAATTTAGACTTTTATATCCTTCAATTATAAGTTCAGAAGTATCTATAACTTTTCCGTTTTTAGGAAATTTAAAAGGATTACCTTTATTGGTTGAGCCCAAAAAAGTTCCCCCTTGCCTTAATAAATACCCTTTAAAAGTTTCGTGAGTTAATTTTTCAACATCTACAGGTCTTTTTATTAAACCAATCGTCCCATCTCTGATGCCAAAAACCTCCATATTGTACTTTGTTTTAGCTCTAAAAAAAATTGATCTAATAGCTGCGTTTAGACCTCCACAGTCACCACCGCTTGTTAATATTCCAATCTTTTTAATATTACCCATTAAGAAATTTATTTTTTCAGAATTCATGCTAATATAGCATACCTTTTAAAATAATGGAAAAAAAAGCAAAAATAATCGCAACTCTTGGCCCAGCAATATCATCTACCTCACAATTAAAAAAGATTATTGAGCTTGGTGTTGATGCGTTTCGAATTAACTTTAGCCATAATACGAAAAATATAAAAAATGTTGTCAGTAAAATAAGAAATTTAGAAAAAAAAACAAAAAAAAGGATTGCCATAATTGCAGATTTACAAGGAATAAAGTTAAGAATAGGAAAGATTAAAAATAATTTAATCAAAATTAAAAAAAACCAAAATTTTATATTTGATTTGAATAAAAAAGAGGGAAACTCGTCAAGAGTAAGTATACCTCATTCGTTTATATTTAAAAAAATAAAAAAAAATAATATTGTTTTAGTGGATGATGGTAAATATGCTTTTAAAGTTTTAAGAAAAAATAAAAAATCCATCATAACTAAATGTTTAAGTCAAAATTGTTATCTCTCAAGTAATAAGAGCTTACATGTATCAAATATTTCTTTACCATTTAATAATCTGACTTCTAAAGACAAAAAAGATATTAAAGTTGCAAAAAAGATTGGGTGTAATTGGATCGCTCTATCTTATTTACAAAATGCTAAGTTAATTCATCAAACTAGAAAGCTTATATCAAAAGATATGGGAATAATTTCAAAAATTGAAAACAAATCTGCGTTAAAAAATATAAATGAAATAATTCAAGCGACAGATGCAATAATGATTGCTCGTGGAGATTTAGCGATTGATGTAGGTCATAGCGAAGTGCCAAAAATACAACTTGGTTTGATAAAAAAATGTAACCAATTTTCTAAATCAGTAATTGTCGCTACCCAAATGCTTGAAAGTATGATTGAAAATTACACGGCAACAAGAGCTGAAATAAATGACATCGCGACAGCAATTTTTCAAGGTGCTGATACAGTAATGTTATCTGCAGAGAGTGCCGTAGGTAGATATCCATTACAAGCTGTAAAGACAATGACAAAAACTATCGTATCTACTGAAAAATATAAAAAAGAACACATTGAAGATTTCAAAAACAAAATAGATGCTAAAAAAGATCCTATTAAATCAATTGTTCTATCTGTGAAAGATCTGGCCTATAATCCATCTATTAAGGCTATTATAGCTTTTTCAAATTCAGGTAAAACAGCAAAACTAGTTTCCGCAATGAGACCAAGAGTAAAAATAATTACGATATCACCTAACATAAATGTAAGTAGACAAATGTCACTTTTATGGGGGGTCCAATCATTGAATAGTCGAGATGCTAATGGTTGGAGGGATATGATGAATATATCAAGGGAAATAATAAAAAAAGACAGATCTATTAAAAAAAATGATTTTGTTGTTATAACAGCGGGTCTACCTTTTGGAAACGCTGGTATGACTAACATGATTAGACTTTATAAAGTTGGGACTTGATGGAAAAAAAATATTCCGTTGAAGAGATTTTATCTGCTGTAAAAGATTTAAATAATTTAAAAAAAAATACATCTAAAATAGTATTGGAGAAACCAAAGAAAATTGATGTTGATAATAGTGATATTCCTCCAAGTACACTTAAATTAATTGAGGAAGCCGAAGGTAATTAGATTAATCCAGATATTTGGATAGTTGTATCACACATTCTATTAGAAAAGCCCCACTCATTATCATACCAAGATAAAACTCTGCTAAATCTTCCTTTTATAACTTGAGTCTGAGTTAGATCAAATATTGAGCTATGTGGATTATGATTAAAATCTTTTGAAACTAGTGGTTTTTTATTTACATCTAAAATTCCTTTAAGTTCACCATTTGCCGCCTTT
The DNA here is from genome assembly GCA_902573865.1 of uncultured Pelagibacteraceae bacterium. Taxonomy (GTDB): domain Bacteria; phylum Pseudomonadota; class Alphaproteobacteria; order Pelagibacterales; family Pelagibacteraceae; genus Pelagilacustribacter. Next base: position 1,018 of record CACGLI010000029.1, on the reverse strand, counting down.
GACATTGCTTCATTAATACTTTCTACTGTAACATCCTTTTCAGTAACTAGCGTAAAATCAATTAACGAAACGTTAGGTGTTGGAACTCTTATAGCTGTTCCATCTAATTTACCCTTCAAACTCGGTAATACTAAACTCATAGCCTTAGCGGCACCTGTCGATGTGGGGATCATCGCTCCTTCAGTTGATCTGGCTCTTCTTAGATCTTTATGAAGAGTATCTAAAAGCTTTTGATCACCAGTGTAACTATGAATTGTTGTCATATAACCATAATTTATACCAAAAGTTTTTTCTAAAACCATTGCTACAGGAGCCAAACAATTTGTGGTGCATGATCCATTAGAAATTACATTATGCTCTTTTTTTAATTCCTTGCTATTCACTCCTTGCACAATTGTAAAATCAACTTCTTTACCGGGGGCTGATATTATGACTTTTTTTGCACCTGCTTTGATATGTTTTTGTGCAGATGATTTGTCTAAAAAAATTCCAGTGCATTCTAAAACTATATCTGTACCCACATCTTTCCATGGGATATTTTCCGGATTTTTCTCAGCGAAAACTTTGATGTTTTGATTATTGATAATTATGCCATCTTTTGATGTTTTAATTTCATGGTTTAATATTCCGTGAGTACTATCATATTTAATTAAATGAGCATTTGCCTCTATAGATCCAAGGTCATTTATAGCCACTACTTCAATTTTTTTGTGGTAATTTTCTATAATTGCTCTTAGTACCAGTCTACCAATTCTACCAAATCCGTTGATTCCAATTTTTATCATTTTACAAACCTTTTTTTTACAAAAAGAATATCTTTTGACTTTTGGAAAGTAATAAATTTATTTCTTTTATAAAATTTAGATGCTTTCTGATTATTTCTTTCATAACATAAATATAACATTTTTGCATCAAATAATTTTGTTATTTTTTTAAAATAACTATTAATCATTTTATCTTTTTTGTTTAAAGACATATTCATAAAATTTTTTTTTATAAGTATCAAATGTAAAAGATG
>CACGLI010000028.1 GCA_902573865.1 uncultured Pelagibacteraceae bacterium | reverse complement strand
AAACAATAAATTACTGGTTCAAAATTCATTATAAGATAAACTGGACTTACCAAAATACAAAAATTAAAAAATATAATTGAGTGTTTAAAGTTTATTTTTTCCATTAATTAAATAATGCCTTTAAAAAAATTAATTTTGGCATTTTGCTTATAATGATAATATCTTCAATTAAATTACTTTTATTTGACAAAAATTTTATAATTGTATTTGAGGAAGTTTTGAACATATTGAAAAATATTTTAGGCATCTTATCAGGATGTTTCTCTAAGACTCTAAGAAACACTTTATCTAAAAATTGATATTTTTTTCCTAAGTTGAATGATTTCACTTCATCAATTTTGTCAATATTTTTTACAATGTACTTACTATGCTCTTGAATATTTAAAAAAGTATAGCCTGTGCTAAGCCGGGTCATCCCCCCAGCAGATCCAATGTTGATTACTTTATCACTGTTATTTTTTAGAGAAGGGTAAAAAAGCGGAATGGCACCTTTTTCAGTAAAATTTATTTTATAGTTTTTAATACCAAGGTTGTTTTTAATGTAATTTTCTAATTGGTTGTCATAATCCATAAGACTCTGATCTCCTAAATCCGATAACCATGTTGTTTCAACTAAAGCTTTGTTTTTACTAAATGGTAGTGTGTAGAAAAAATGTACACTATTTCTCTGGTCACAATTAAAATCCATTAAATTTATTATTTCTTCATCAAAAATTTTAATTGGCGTCTCTATCTCAATACCTTGAAAGTGTTGCCATAGATTAGACTTATCAAATTTCTTTTCAATAACACTATTAAAAATTATTGAATTTTCTGAGTTGATCTCGTTAATATTTCTAAAAAAACTTACATTTGAATTAGAAGAAAGCTTAGATTTTATTTTATTATAAAATTTACCACTATCGACACTTTGATAAGGAAATTTTTTATTTGCTAATTCGTAAGAATTTTTTGAAGTATTGATTGAAAAATTATTCCAACTTTTTATAACACAATCATCAAAATTGTGATTAAAAACTTTCCAGAATGACCAGGTTTTATCTCTTTTATATTCTTTACGGTTTTCAATAATTGCAAGAGTTTTGTTTTTTAATCTATCATTAATTTCTAGTTCATATGCTAGAGACAATCCAGCACATCCACCACCAACTATCACGAAATCAAATTCTTTCATTTATATTTACTTCCTTTTCAAGAATAGTATGATTTGCATGATTTTCGTAATTTAATTCTTTAACTAATAATAACTGAATAAAGTCGAAAAGAGACAAAAAAGTCTGAATAATCTTTTCAAAAACCGGTACATATATTTTTCCTGCATTATTATAGTTCTCAATATTTTGTTGTTTGAGGATATTATCTCCAATTTTTCTATAAATGCGTCTAGCTACAATTACTGAAAATCTGGATTTTATAGGAATACTACTTATTGAGCGAAAAGATTTGTCATAAAATATTTGAGACTCATTTATTATTTCTTTTATTGAAGTAAAATCATGTTTAACATATTGCCTATTGCGCGCTTTGTCTTCACAAACATCACGTGCAATATTTGTAAGCTGCATTGCAATTCCAAGATCAATAGCACCTTTCAGAGCTTCTCTATTGTTTACTTTTAGAATTTTTGACATCATTAAACCAACTGTTCCAGCGACTCTATAGGAGTATATTAACAATTCCTTTTTTGAATTAATTTTAACTTTTTCTTCCAAGTCAGTTTCAACTCCATCAAATAAGTCCATAACTACCTGTTTAGAAATACTCTCTTTCTCTATTATCGACCACATTTCATTTGTTATGGGATTATCATTAACTTTATTTATGAAATTTTTTTTAAACTTCAAAAAATTTTCTTTTTTAATCTCAAGATTTTTATCATCGTCGACTATATCATCCAAAGTTCTACAAAAGTTATATAGAGATGAACATTTATCAAATACTGGTCTAGATAAAAAAAAACTTGCCCAGTAAAAAGATTTTGCATGTTTTTTTATTAAATTTTCCATCAAAATAATCTGTCCAATACTTTTGCAGATGAGAGGACTCCTGGCATTCCTGCTCCTGGATGCGTTCCAGCTCCTACAAAGTATAAATTATTAAAAACCTCTGATTGATTGTGAAATCTGAAATAAGCTGATTGGGAGAATTTTGGTTGTATTGAAAATCCTGAACCATGTAATGTTGCCAAGTCCTTTTCGAAGTAATCAGGGGTTAAATAAAAATCACTTACAATATTTTCTTTTATTCCAGGTAATACCGACTTATCCATTTTATCTAATACCAAATTTTTAAATTTTTCACCTTCTCCAGACCAATTTATATTAGATAAATTATTTGGGACTGGAACTAAAACATAAAACGCATCTTGATTTTTTGGTGACATATTAGGATCTGTAGCTGAGGGTCTATGCAAATAATAACTAATATCTTCTGACAACACTTTTTTCTCAAAGATTTTATCCAAATGTTTTTCATAAGACTCACCAAAGTAAATAGTGTGATGCGCCACATTATTGTATTGTTTTTTGGATCCAAAATAGTAAACAAATAATCCCATTGAGTAGTCCATTCTTTTCATTTTTTGTTTAAACAAAAAATTGTAATTATTTTTTGATTTAATCAAATTTTTATAAACATTAGGAGGATCGGAGTTACAAATAATATAGTCACAATTTATTTCTTTAGAATTATTTATTTTTACACCTAAAACTTTACTGTTGTTTGAAACGATTTCAGTTACTTCGGCATCTTTAATAATTTCTATATTTTCCTCTTTCATTAATTTTTCTAAGGCTGAAATTACATTTCCTGTACCACCCATTGAGTAATGAATACCCCATTTTTTTTCTAAAAATAAAATCAAAGTATAAATTGAAGTTGTTGTAAAAGGATTACCACCAACTAATAATGGATGCATACTAAATACTCTTCTTAGTTTTTCGTTTGATATATAATTTGAAACTAATTGATAAACAGATTTATAACTTTTTAAACTTAATAGAGATGGAATCTGTTTTAGCATAAAAGTAATATTATTAAACGGCTTATCCGATAAATCTGTAAAACCTTTGTTGAAAATTTTTTCAGTAAAATTTACTAAATTATTGTACCCTTCAAAATCTTTATCTGAAAACTTTTTAACTTCTTTTTCCATAGACTCTTCATTACCAGAGTAGTCAAAAGTTTGTCCGTCACTGAACACAAAACGGTACCATAAATCTAATGGCACTATTTTAACATAGTCGGTCATCTTCTTGCCAAATAGAGAAAATAATTCTTCAATAAGATAAGGAGCGGTAATTACAGTTGGACCACCATCATAGATAAAATTTCCTTTTTTAAACACTCTAGCTCTGCCACCTAGATCTGAATGTTTTTCTAATAAAGTAACATCGTAACCTTTAGCTTTTAATCTCAGTGATGCAGCTAATCCTCCAAACCCAGAGCCTATTACAATAATTTTTTTTGCCATTTTTTATGGCCTATTCTAACTAGATTTTTGTTTTAGAGCTAACTTTGTTTCTTCAATACTGTCTTGATAAATTTTATCTAATTTATTTTTGTCAACAGAATTTTTAAGCAAATTCTCTGCTGAAGTAATAGATATGTTTACAGATGCTGCTTTTATATCTTTAAGAGCTTGTTGTTTCATTTGAACAATCCTTTGCTCTGCACCTCTTTTTCTATTTTCCATAATTTTATGAAATTCAGAATTGGTTTTCAAAATTAATTTTTCCATGTCATCGTTTGCTTTATTCGTCATAGCTTTAATCTCTGATTTTGCATTACTTAACTTTTTCTCACTTTCGCTTAGTAGATCATTTGCTTCGTCTTTTAATTTTTCTGCTTCATCAATTTGATTTTTTATTCTTTCAATACTTTCGTGTAATAAATTTTTAATTTTGTCCGGAATATTGAAATACAATAATAAACCTAAAAAAATTACAAATGAAACCGCTACCCAAAATGTTGCATCTATCATGATATATTCTTGTTAAAATTTTTTTTTGTTACATCGGAAACTATGGCTTTTACACTGCTCTGATTAAGTTGTTCACCAGTGACTTCATGAATTATTTTTGATGTTAACTCCTCTGAAATTTTTTCAATAGAGGGAAGAGAATTTTTTTTAAGAGTTTCTATCTCATTTTCAGTTTTTTTGATCTCATCATTTATTTGTTTTTCAATTGATCGTTTTTTAATTTGAATATCTTTATCTAATTTTTTTCTGGAGTCATTAATCATTTTTGCAATATCTTTTTTCGATTTCTCTATGACCCGCTCATATTCTCTATTTTTAATCTCAGAATTTTCTTTGTATGATTTTGCTTTTTCCAAATCTTCTTTAATTTTTCGTTCTCGATCATCAATATTATTTTTTATTTTAGGTATAAATAATTTTGAAATTAACAAGTAAAGAGTTGCGAAAGTAATTATCAACCAAAAACCTTGTGAGAACCAATATTTCGGATCAAGCTGAGGCATACCAGCCTCAGCTGCCAATAAATAAGTAATACCAGCTAAATAAGCTGAAATCGTAAATATTATAAACTTCATTTATTATTTAAAAAGCAAATAATATAATTAAAGCCACAACCAATCCGAACAATCCTGTAGCTTCTGCTAATGCAAACCCTAATAGTAAATTAGGGAATTGTTTTTGTGCTGCAGAAGGATTTCTCATCGCTCCAGATAGGTAATTACCGAAAATAATTCCGATACCAACTCCGGCGCCAGCTAATGCTATTGCCGCAAGTCCTGCTCCTATCATCTTTGCTGCTTCTAACTCCATTTTTCCTCCTTTTTTTAATGGTGTAAGTTTAATGCATCATTTAAGTAGATGCAGGTTAATATTGCAAAAACATAAGCTTGAAGAAAAGCCACTAATATTTCCAAGCCTGTTAGTGCAACCGAAAAACTAAGTGGTAACCAACCACCTAATAGACCTAAACTAATCACAAATCCTCCAAACACTTTTAACATAGTATGACCAGCCATCATATTTGCAAACAATCTCACAGACAGACTTACGGGTCTACTTAAATAAGAAATTATTTCAATAACTGTGATCAAAGGTAGAAGTACTACCGGAACGCCGCTAGGTACAAATATTGATAAATATTTAAAACCATGTTTTAAGAAACCGATTATTGTCACTGCAAAAAAAATAAATAGAGCCATAATTAAAGTCACAATAATATGACTTGTAACTGTAAAAGAGTAGGGCAACATTCCAACCATGTTACATAATAAAACGAATACAAATAGACTAAATATAAAAGGAAAGTAAGGTTTTGCTTTGGATCCAGCAGTGTCACTAATCATTTTAGCGATAAAATTAAATAATATTTCAGAAATCAATTGAAGTTTTCCAGGTATGATTTTCCTCTCTTTAGTTGAAAAATATAAAAATAAACAAATTATTGCAGCACTAATTATCATGAATAGACTTGAGTTAGTGAAAGATAAATCAATGTTACCGAACTTAATTTCTGGGCCTATTTTATAGACCTCAAATTGAGTCATTGGATTTCCAGCCATAATAATCCCGATCTAATTTTACCTCTGCATATCCTTTGCAGTTCTCACAACATTTAAAATTCCTGCCGCAAAACCTACAAAAAAGAAAATTAAAATAAACACTGGTTTAGTATCAAACCAATTATCTAAAATAAACCCAATAATTGTTCCAACTGCGACAGCTGCGACAAGTTCTGTGCCCAATCGGAATGCATTACCAAAAAATAAACCTTTATTTATCTCATTTTTATCTTGATTATTATTTAATTTTTTTTTTTCAATTTCTAGGCGAGTTTGAAAATCTTTTTTTTTCCCCATTGATAATTTATGCAACTAAATTTTCTGCTTTTTGTAAGTCAACAGCAACAAGTTGGCTTATTCCTTTTTCAGGCATTGTTATACCGTACAATCGATGCATTTTTGACATCGTTAATGCATGATGAGTTATTATAATGAATTTTGTCTGAGTAATTTTGGTTAGTTCGTCAAGTAGAGAACAAAATCTAGTTACATTAGCATCATCTAGGGGCGCATCTACCTCGTCCAATACACAAATAGGTGAGGGATTAACTAAAAATACTGCAAATATTAGTGACAAAGCTGTTAGGGCTTGCTCCCCCCCTGAAAGCAAAGATATTGATTGAAGTCTTTTTCCTGGCGGGGACACTAACATTTCCAACCCAGCATCTAATGGATCTTCAGAGTCGACTAATTCAAGTTTAGCGCTTCCTCCACTGAACAACTTTGTGTAAACATCATTAAATTTTCTATTTATTTTTTCAAAAGCTTCAAGCATTCTCTCTCTTCCTCTTTGATTTAACTCATCTATACTTGTTCTAAGTTTTACGATAGCTGAATATAAATCATCTCTATCAGACTCCATTTTTTTAATTTCATCCTCATACTTTTTGGTTTCTTCATCTGCTCTCAAATTTACAGAACCAAGCGCCTCTCTATCTTTTTTTATTTTAATGATTTTTTCTTGTTGTTCTTCAGCGCTAGGAAAATCATTTTCACTTACTTCATTTAAATCAGATATAGAGAGAAGAATATTTTCGTTTTCAATTCCAAGTTCATTTTTCATTGAATATGCTAGGTCCTTTTTTCTATTCTCAATTCCCTCGATAGTAGCTTCATTCCTTGCTTTGTTCTCTCTAAGAGATGAAAGTTTTTCATTTATCTCTTTAATATTTTGATTTATCAAATTGTATTTTTTTTCTGCCACAACTAATTCATCTGCGAGTTCGTCATTTCTTTTTTTTGTATTTTCCAAATTTTGAATATTTTGACCTTTTTGAGTGGCAATTTTTTGCGGGCTTTCCTGATTTTCATTAATTTCACTTTGGATTTTTTCTTTTCTATTATTAAGCTCAGCGACCATTTTATCTGAATTTATTTTTAAATTTTTCCAATTCTCTAGTTCGAGGTCTATATTTTTAATTCTTTCTTTTCTTTTAATAGAGTCACCTTTAATTGTTTCATTTTTTCCATATGATGCTGCATAATCTTCTTGCGATAGTGTTATATCTTCAATAATTGACTTTAAATCGTTTAATAAATTCTTTGAAATCGGCTCGTTTTTTTCAACAAAATCTTCTATCAAATCTATTAACTCATATAATTTAGATTTTTTTTTGTTAAGTTTCTCTTTATTAAATTTGAGGTTTTCTAGTGATTTATTTTCTAATTCGTAAAGCTCCCTCTCAGTTTTGAGGAGCTCCTCCTTTTCTTGCAGAATTCTTTTTTCATTTAAAGATGAGTCCATTGAAATAGCACGCTCTCTATCTAAATCTGTATTTACTGTATCTAACAATTTTTTTAATTTATTTTGTGTTTCTCCCAGTCTTTTTTCCTCATTTTCAAGGTTAGTCATCTCCAAATTAATTTTTTGCAGTTTAGCTAAACTCTCCATTTTTTTGTCTCTTAATGGTGAAAGTTTTAAATTTTCATTTTCTAAAATTGTATTGTTGTGATTTAAGTCTAAATTGATAGCGCTTAGCTCATCTTCCTGCTCACCAAGTTTTTCTTTTATTATTTTTTCTTCTTTATTAATTTCGTTAAATTTTAAGAAAAATAATCCAGCTTCAATTTTTCTGATTTCTTTAGATATTAATTTATATTTTGTTGCTTCTTCTGCTTGTTTTTTGAG
>CACGLI010000027.1 GCA_902573865.1 uncultured Pelagibacteraceae bacterium | reverse complement strand
CTTATGATTTTTTGTTAAAAATTGTGAAATTTGTTTTATATCATTTTCTTTACAAGCAGCATTTAAAATTATACAGAAACCTTTTTCTGTTCTTGTAATTATTAAATCATCAATTATTCCACCTTCGTTGTTGAGTAAAAAAGAATATTTTGAATGATTAATTTTTAAATTTTTAAGATCTGCAGGAATTATTTTTTCAAGAGCTTCTACTAATGTCTCATCACCCTCTAAAAAAAATTGTCCCATGTGTGAAACATCAAAAAATCCAGCGTGCTTTCTGGTTGAAATATGCTCTTTTACAATTCCATCCTTATATTGAATTGGCATTTCGTAACCAGCAAAAGGAACAAACTTTGCCCCTAAGTTTTTATGATAATTATATAAAGCTGTTTTTTGTACTTCCATAATAACTCTTTTTTAAACCCGATCTGTCTAGGTACCTGAGAGATTTAATCCTTCGGTGAGGCCAAAGCCTGCTTTCCAGAGTTATTACTGTAACGGTCCTTTTGCCTGAGAGTTTCCTGGGTTGTTGCTCCTTCGGCGCCAAATAAATTGGTCTCTCCCGTTACAAGAGGACTTTCTTCTAAAAGAATAAAAAAGTCAAATGTTATTAAGTCGATCTGACCTTATTTTTATCAAAACTATTAAGGATTATGGCACCAATAATGATCGCCCCCCCAATTAGCACACTTATTGGTGGTATTTCATTTAAAAACAACCATACCCAAACAGGTGCAAATAAAGTTTCAGTCAACATCAAAAGCCCCACGGTTGTGGATGCTGTAGATCTAGATCCTATTGTAATACAAATAAAACCAAAAGCTAGCTGGGGAACACCTAGAAAGAAGCCCATTTTAATATCGTGATAAGAAAAAGTATAAGACTCTGATAGTATTAAACCATAGATTAAACTAAATATTCCAGAATAAAAAATTGCAGGTACCATGTCTAAGTTTTTATTTTTTCTGATAATTATTACTAAAATTGAAAAATTGATTGGAATAGCTAAAGCTATAATATTTCCTAACAATGAGCCCGAAAGAATTGAGTCTCCTATCATTATTGTAATACCACTCATTGCAAGCACAATTGATATAAAAGAAATTAAAGAAATTTTTTCTTTAAGAAAAATATAACCGGTAATAGCTAAAAACATAGTTTGGGTGCTAATAATAAAGACTACATTTGCTACAGTTGTAATGGTCATTGCATAAACATAAGCGACAAAACTTAAAGATAAAACTAAGCCCGCAACTAAAGCGGGATAACCAGCATCTTTAAAAATTTTTAATGTGTCTTTTTTATATGTACTGATTAAAAAAAAAGTTAAAGCTATTACAAAAAAAACTGATCTGATTAAAAGAATTTGCCATACACTAGCCTCTTCGAAAGATCTGACGATAAACCCTCCCCAACTCAAACAAAAAGCACCAAATAAAAGTAAAATGTAACCAGGAATTTTATAAATAAAATTCATTAAAATTTTCTCATAATTCTTTTAAATGAAAAATAAAGTGTTGCCGATCTTAAAATCATTAAAAAAATTACTGAAATCCATATTCCATGATTATAAAAAACCTTTGAGAAAAACAGAGATATTAAAATATATAATGATACTGAAATAATCATGCAGTCTCTCATTGACTTTGTCTCTGTTGCACCTATAAAGATACCATCAAGTTGATAGCAAATTGAAGCAATGGGTGGAATTAGAACAAGCCAAAAAATATATTCATATGTATACAATCTTATAATGTCTAGGTCCGTTAAAAGATTAATAATTCCTTTAGAGAAAAAAATATAAATTGTTCCAATTAAAATTCCTGTGTAAAAACTTAATTCAATTGAACTTTTAACAGTGTTTAAAAATGTCTTTTCTGATTTCCTTCCCACTGCATAGCCAATGACACCCTCAGTGGAATGTGCATAAGCATCAAGAAAAAAAGCCGAGATGGTAATTAATTGCAAAAGAATTGAATTTATAGCGATAAAATTTTCTCCTATTTTTGAACTTAAATAGTTTATCCATAAAAATGCAAAAGTTAAAAAAATTGTTCTTATAAATATATCTAAATTAATTGTTAAAAGTTTTATAATTTTTTTTATATTAAATAAATTTTTTTTTAATTTTGGAATAACTTTAAGCTTGGTTATAAAAAAATTATAAACAAATACTAAAGATGCAATAGCAGCTGCATAAGAAGATATTAAAGTTCCAAAAGCAACACCTGAAACATTTAAATTAAATTTTGTTACTAAAATTATGCTTATTATGATATTTAAAATGCTATAAATGATTATAATTAAACTAGATATAAAAGTTTTTTGAAGACCTAAAAATAATCCTACTAAAACATATAATATAAGTTCTGCTGGAGAAGAAAAAATTCTAATAAAAATATATTTTTTAATTAATATGTAAACATCTTGAGAAATTTGAAAAAATAATTCAATTCCATTAACAATTGGTAAATACATTATAATTATTATCGCTGAAATTATTAATGAAAGAATTATGTTTCTTACTACTAAATTTACAATTTCATGATAGTCTCCTTTAGCTAATGATTGTGATACAAGTCCTACAGTTCCCATTCTTAAAAAACCAAAACTCCAAAATATCATTAAAATCACTGAGCTTGCTAAACTCGTAGCAATTAAAAAGTTAGCGTTTTCCAGATGACCCATAAGCCCAGTATCTATTATGCCAACCAATGGGATAGCTAAGTTCGATATAAAAATAGGTAAAGATAATTTAATTAAATAGCTCTTAGTTACATTTGAAGGATACCTTAAATTGGGCATATAGATGCTTAAAATATTCTTTATTAATAAACAATAAAATTATATAAGAAATTATTATATGTTAGAACAATTAGTAATTTCTATTCAAATTATATTAATTGATATTGTAATGGCCGCTGACAACGCGATCATTATAGGTTTGATTGCCGCAAACTTTGCTCCTCAAAACAAAAAGAAAATAATTGCGTGGGGAGTTGCAGGAGCATTTATATTTAGAATATTTTTTGCATTTGGTACTGACTATATGTTGGAGTACGCTTGGATAAAGATTGTTGGAGGATTGTTACTATTATGGATTGTTAACAACATCAGGCAAGATTTATTTGGAAAAAACAAGATAAGATCGCCTCAAGTTAAATCCAAGGAACCAGTTTCTTTTAGAAGTGGAGTATATAGAATTCTAGTCGCAGATATAACTTTAAGTTTCGACAATGTTCTTGGAGTTGTAGGTGCTGCTAAAGATTATTATCATCTAATGATAATTGGTCTTCTTTTGTCAGTTTTTCTAGTGGCTACTCTAGCCACATATTTTGCAAATTATATTCAAAAACATAAATGGTTAGGATATGTTGGAATTTTTGTAATTATAATTGTAGCTCTTCAACTTATTATTGGTGGTCTTGTTAATATGGAAGTATTAACAATTAAAGAACAGTACGAATTTTTGTTTAGCATATGATTGATTTTTGTGTGTTGGGATCCGGTATAGCTGGATCAACAATAGCAAATCTTTTGTCAAAAAAATATACCGTTGAAATTTTTGATAAAGCAAGAGGACCTGGAGGAAGGTCATCAAATAGAAGATATAAAAAAAATTTAAGTTTCGATCATGGAGTTCAATATATATCACCCAAAGATAAATTATTTAAAAAATTTGTTTTAAATTTAAAAAAGAAAAATGTGTTAAAAATTTGGGGCGGAAATCATATTGATCTAAACTTAAAATCAGGTAATTCTTCAAAATATATTGGAAAAAAAGGAAACAACGATATAGCAAAGTTTTTAATCAAAAATATTAAGAAAAATTTTAACTCTCCAATTACAAAAATAAATTTCACCAATAATTATTGGGAGATTACATCTAATGATAAAATTTATCATTTTGGAAACCTTATAATAACATGTCCTTATCCGCAACTTATTGCTATATCAAAAAATTATTTGAACAACATTATTAAAAAACTAAAAATTAAAATGTCTCCAAATATTACAACGATGATAGTGTTTAAAAAAAATTACAATATACCAATTAGTAGTATAAAATTTCAAAGCAATATAATTGCATGGGCAGCAAATGAGAACAGCAAAGAAAGATTTAAATCGAAAGAGTCTTTGTGGACAATTCAAACTAATGAAAAATTCTCAAAAAAATATATAAACTCTCTAAAAAAAAATAAAAAAAAAATATCAAATATTATTATTAATGAGTTTCTTAAATTAACTAGTTTTAATAAAAAAGATATAATATTTTATAATTCTCATGGGTGGAAATATTCATATAATCTATCGGGATCACCAATTAAAAGTTATTGGAATAAAAAATTTAAAATGGGAATTTGTGCAGATTGGTTTATTGGATCTAAAGTTGAAAGTTCTTGGCTAAGTGCTAATGATTTATTAAAAAAAATAAAATAAGTAATTAGAAAATACCACTACTATTCTTAGATTTATCTTTAATTGAATTTTTAACCTCTACATTTAATCCCACCAAATCTTTGGCCTTTAGCTTAGGAAGATTTTGTACGCACTTTAGAAATCTATCTGACTCTTTTTTAGAAATAATTCCGTCTGTCAAAGTTTTAAATTTATTAATATATTCTTTTCGGGTAAATGGTCTCTTACCTGCTGGATGTGCATCGGCAACGTTAATCTCTTCTGATATTGTAGATCCATCTTTCAGCTTAATAATAACTTTTCCACCAAAACATTTATTTTTAGGATTAGGATCGTGATATTTTTCAGTCCATCTTGAATCTTCTCTTGTTGATATTTTTTGCCAAAGTTCAACCGTGCTTTTTCTTTGAGCTCTTTGAGGGGTATAAGATTTTACATGATGCCATGCTCCATCTTCAAGAGCTACTGCGAAAATGTACATTATTGAGTGATCTAAAGTTTCTCTACTAGCTTTGGGATCCATTTTTTGTGGATCGTTTGCTCCGGTACCTATTACATAGTGAGTATGATGGCTTGTTTCAATCACTATATTTTCAATCTCACTTTTATCAGAAATCTTTTTATTCAAGCTTCTTGCAAGATCAATTAAAGCTTGGGACTGATATTCTGCTGAATGTTCTTTTGTATAAGTTTCAAGAATTGCTCTTTTAGGCTCATTTACTTTTGGCAATGGAACGGTGTACTCTTTATCTGGTCCTGATAGAATATAAGCTATAACGCTATCTTCCCCCTCATAAATTGGTGACGGCGCACCCTCTCCTCGAATACATCTATCTACAGCCTCTACTGCAAGCTTTCCTGCATGTGCTGGTGCAAAAGCTTTCCAGCTAGAAATTTCTCCTTTTCTAGATTGTCTTGTTGAAATTGTGATATGTAATGCTTGTTGGACAGACTGATAAATTACATCTGTTTTTAAATCTAGTAAACTTCCTAAACCCGCAGCAACACTTGGTCCTAAGTGTGCAATGTGATCAACTTTATGCTCATGTAAGCATATACCTTTTACTAAGTTTACTTGTACTTCATAACCTGTAAGTATTCCTTTGATTAAATCTTTACCATTACATCCTTTTTGTTGTGCCACTGCTAAAATTGCAGGAATATTATCTCCAGGATGACTATAATCTGCTGCCAAAAAAGTGTCATGATAATCTAATTCTCTAACAGCTGTTCCGTTTGCCCAAGCAGCCCACTCACAATCGACTTTTGTCTTAGGATTTAACCCAAAAACATTAGCCCCTGTTTTTCTAGGATGAGCTAAAGCCATTGCTCTTGCTGAAACAACTGGTTTTCTGTTAAAAGAAGCGATAGCAACTGACGCATTATCAATAATTCTATTAATAACCATATCAACTGCATCGTTATCTATTTTAGCTTTATCAGAGGCAATTTCGGCAATCTTCCAAGCTAATTGTTCTTCTTTTTTAAGATTTGATTTTGATGGATGAACTTTTACTTTTATATATCTCATTTAATTAGCAAGCATATTTCTTAAAACATACTGAAGAATTCCTCCATTTTTGTAATACTCAACCTCATTTTCGGTGTCAATTCTACAAAGCATTGGAATTTTTTTACTAGTTCCATCCTTATATTTAATCTCACAAGTAATTTCTTGTCTTGGTTTTACCCCTTTATCAATATCAATAACTGAAACTAATTCTGCACCAGTAATATTTAATTTTTTTCGGTCAAAACCCTCCTTAAATTGTAGTGGCAGCACGCCCATTCCAATTAAGTTTGATCTATGGATTCTTTCAAAACTTTCAGCTAGTACAGCCTTAATTCCAAGTAGCTTAGTGCCTTTTGCAGCCCAGTCTCTTGAAGACCCAGTTCCGTATTCTTTTCCAGCAATAACAACTAAATCATTTTTTCTTTTTTTATATTCCATTGCTGCTTCGTAAACGCTCATCACTTTTCCATCTGGCTGTAATGTTGTAAATCCACCCTCAGTTCCTGGTGCCATTTCGTTTCGAATTTTAATATTTCCAAAAGTCCCTCTCATCATTACTTCGTGATTCCCTCTTCTTGCGCCATAAGAATTAAAATCTTTTTGTTGAATTTGATGTTTCATAAAATAATCCCCTGTTGGGCTATCTTTCTTAATACTTCCTGCTGGTGAAATATGATCCGTTGTAACTGTGTCAGCTAAAAGCAGAAGAATTCTTGCGTCATTAATCGGTTTAAAACCTTCTGGTTGATCAGGTAAATCATCAAAAAACGGTGGTCTTTTTACATATGTAGAATTAGCTTCCCAATTATAAATATCGCTATCTGTTGTATTTATAGCTTGCCATTCTTTAGGACCTTCTGAAACATTTGAATATCTTTGCTTAAACATATCTGCATTTAAAGAACTAAGCATTAAATCTTCAATCTCTTTATTACTTGGCCAAATATCTTTTAAGAAAACATCTTTGCCATTTTTATCTTTACCAAGCGCAGATTTATACATATCAAAATTCATATTACCTGCTAAAGCATAAGCTACAACTAATGGAGGAGATGCCAAGTAATTGGCTTTAACATCTGGATTTATTCTTCCTTCAAAGTTTCTATTTCCAGATAAAACTGAAACTGCATAAAGATCTTTTTTGTTTATCGCATCTGATATATTTTGATTTAGAGGTCCAGAGTTACCAATACAAGTAGTACAGCCATAACCAACTAAATTAAAACCAAGTTCATCTAAATATTTATTTAAACCTGCTTTTTCTAAATAATCAGTAACAACTTGCGAACCAGGAGCTAAAGAGGTTTTTACCCATGGTTTAACTTTTAACCCTTTTTCATAAGCTTTTTTCGCTAAAAGGCCTGCACCAATCATTACGCTTGGGTTAGAAGTATTTGTGCAAGAGGTTATCGCAGCAATTACAATATCACCATCTTTGATATTAAACTCAGTACCTTCAACTTTAGCTTCGATGGCCTTATCTCTTTTTGCATTTTCTTTATAAACTTTTGCAAAAGCAGTTGAAGCCTCGGTAAGTAAAACTTTGTCCTGCGGTCGTTTAGGTCCAGAAATGCTTGTTACTACACTGCTAACATCTAGCGAAAGAGTATCCGTAAACACAACATCATCGCTTGCCCAAAGCCCTTGTTCTTTAGAGTATTTCTCGACTAAAGCTATTGTTTCATGATCTCTTCCAGATAATTCTAAATATTTAAGAGTTTCATTGTCAACTGGGAAGAAACCACATGTAGCTCCATATTCAGGAGCCATGTTTGCAATTGTTGCTCTGTCAGCTAATGTCAAATTTTTTAAACCTTCACCATAAAATTCTACAAATTTTCCTACCACACCTTTTTTTCTCAACATTTCAACAATAATTAAAACTAAGTCTGTTGCAGTTGTTCCCTCTTTTAATTTTCCATTAAGTTCGACTCCAATAACTTCTGGAATTAACATTGAAATTGGCTGACCTAACATTGCTGCCTCCGCCTCTATTCCACCAACACCCCAACCTAAAACAGATAAACCATTTACCATAGTAGTATGGCTATCAGTTCCAACTAAAGTATCTGGGTAAGCATATAAGTCATTTCCACTTTTTGATGACCAAACAACTTTGGATAAATATTCTAAATTAACTTGGTGACAAATTCCTGTACCCGGAGGCACAACTCTAAAATTATCAAATGCTTTCTGTCCCCACTTTAAAAATGAATAACGCTCACCATTTCTAGAAAATTCTCTTTTAACATTTTTGTTAAAAGATTTTCCCGATGCATATTCGTCGACCATTACTGAGTGATCTATAACTAAATCAACAGTCGATAATGGATTAATTTTTTCTGGATTTTTATTTTTATGTTTTACCGCATCTCTCATTGCTGCAAGGTCTGCAATTGCAGGAATTCCTGTATAATCTTGTAACAAAGTACGTGCAGGTCTGTAGGCTATTTCTGTATTTG
>CACGLI010000026.1 GCA_902573865.1 uncultured Pelagibacteraceae bacterium | reverse complement strand
CCATTCCTAGATAACCAAAAACAGGTTTTTTAGAAAAAGTAGAAACAATATGACTTATCATACCAAAACCTGGTAAAATTAATATGTAGACTTCTGGATGGCCAAAAAACCAAAATAAATGTTGGAATAATACTGGGTCACCACCTGTTTGGGCTTCAAAAAAAGCTGTTCCAAAGTTTCGATCAGTTAAAAGCATAGTAATTGCTACAATGTGGGGAGGTTCAATTAGTTTTAAAACACCAATGTTATGGGCGATTGGATTTATAGTATTATTCACTCTTGGTGGGGTAACTGGAGTAGTTTTAGCTAACGCCGGAGTAGACACAGCTCTTCACGACACATATTATGTAGTCGCTCATTTTCACTATGTACTTTCCCTAGGTGCTGTTTTTGCTATCTTCGCAGGATTTTATTATTGGTTTAGTAAAATGTCAGGATATGAGTACTCAGAATTTTTGGGAAAACTTCATTTCTGGCTGACTTTTATCGGTGTAAACTTAATATTTTTTCCACAACATTTCCTAGGTTTAGCCGGCATGCCCCGAAGGTACGCAGATTATCCCGATGCATTTGCTGGATGGAACTATGTATCATCTATAGGTTCTTATATTTCAATAATTGGTGTAGGGGTTTTTCTGATTAATTTGCTATATGCGTTCATAAAAAACAGGCTGCAGAAAAAAATCCATGGGGAGAAGGAGCTACAACTTTAGAGTGGACTGTTGCGTCACCGCCACCGTTTCATACTTTTGAAGAGTTACCTAAAATAAAATAAATTGATACCAACAACTGCAAAAACAAAATTATTCTCGTCTTTCTTTTCAGTAAGTTTAAAACCTTTTATAAAACTTATGAAACCAAGAGTAATGTCCTTAGTTTTGTTTACTTGCATGGTAGGAATGCTAGTTGCTCCAAATAAGATTAGCTTTGCATCATCATTAATTTCACTATTTGCAGTAGCTTTAGGAGCAGGCGCAGCAGGTACATTAAATATGTGGTATGAGGCTGATTTAGATGCAGTGATGTCGAGAACATGTTTAAGGCCTATACCTGTAGGAAAAGTTAAAAAAAAACAAGCTTTAATTTTTGGTTTAATTTTAAGTATTATTTCAATCAGTCTTTTATATTTTAGCTCAAATTTATTGTCAGCTTTTTTATTAGCTGTAACAATTAGTTTTTATTTTTTTGTTTATACAGTTTGGTTAAAAAGGAAAACATCTCAAAATATTGTTATTGGTGGTGCCGCAGGAGCTCTTCCACCGGTAATCGGTTGGACTATTTCAACTGGAAATATTGCTATCGCTCCACTAATACTTTTTCTTATTATTTTCTTATGGACACCTTCACATTTTTGGGCCTTGAGTTTATATAAAGCGGATGATTATAAAAAAGCGAAAATACCTATGCTTCCTTTAATATCTGGAGCTGATGTAACTAAAAAGAATATTTTTATTTACTCACTTTTAATGATACCAGCAGTGGCTTCTACATATTACTTTAATTTAAGTGGCTTGTTTATTTCGTCATTAAATTTAATTCTAACTTTATATTATGTTTTTCTTTGTTTTTTATTACTAAGATCTCAATCACTCGTAAAAAGTAACATTTTAGCCAAGAAAGTATTTGTATATTCTATTTTTTATTTATTTTTAATTTTTTTACTAATTTTAATTGATAGATTCATAGGTATTTATTATGGATAAAAAAAAGAAAAATTTAATTACCGCTTTAGCTTTAATAATATTTATGATTTTTTTATTTTTGATGACTTTTTATAACATTGGTATATACAACAGGGAAATTTAGTGAGTTTAGATAAAAAAAAATTAACACCGATAGCATTAGTATCAATATTTCTCGTAATGCTTGGTTTGTCTTTTGCTGCAGTTCCATTATATGATTTATTTTGTAGAGTTACAGGATTTGGAGGAACTACACAAAACGCGTCACAAAAAGAGTTACCGAAAATAGTTATAAATCAAGATTACAAAGTCCGATTTGACACTAATTCTAACGGAGATTTGGCTTGGAAATTTTATCCAGAAAAAAATACTTTGGATCTTAAACCTGGACAAGTTCATAATGTTAAATTTTTTGTTGAAAATGAGAGCAATCAAACAACCTCAGGATCTGCCACATTTAATGTTTCCCCAGCACCTTTTGGAGTCTACTTAAACAAGGTTGGATGCTTTTGTTTTGAGAAACAAACCTTAAAGGTTGGAGAAAAAAAAGAATTTATTTTAACTTTTTTTCTAGACCCAGAAGTTGTAGATGATAAAAAAACTAGCAAAATTTCTGATGTCACGCTCTCTTTTACTTTCTTTTCTTCAGATTACTATGAAAAGGATAAAGTTTAAAATGGCAACGCAAAAAAAACATGATTTTCATTTAGTTGATCCAAGTCCTTGGCCAATATTTACATCATTCGCATCACTAATTTTAGCGTTTGGAGCAGTGTATTATTTTCATACAAAAACATTATGGTTGTTATTAGTTGGTTCCGCACTTTTGATCTATGGATCATTTATGTGGTTTAGAGATGTGATTGATGAAGCAGAAAAACAAGGCCATCATACCACGGTTGTTCAAATAGGTCATAGATATGGTATGACTTTATTTATTGCTTCGGAGGTGATGTTCTTTGTTGCTTGGTTCTGGGCTTTTTTTAATGCGAGTTTATTTCCAACAGAAGCAGTTGGAAAAATTTGGCCACCTGCAGATATACAAACTTTTGATCCTTGGGACATACCTCTAATTAATACATTAATCTTGCTTTTGTCAGGAACCACAGTTACATGGGCGCATCACGCTATGTTGGAAAATGACAGAAAAGGTTTAGTAAATGGATTAATAGCTACTGTGTTTTTAGGATTTATTTTTTCATGTTTTCAAGCATACGAATATCATCACGCAACTTTTACTATTTCTCAAAACATATACGGATCTACCTTTTATATGGCCACTGGGTTTCATGGGTTTCATGTTATAATAGGTACGATTTTCCTAGCAGTATGTTTGTACCGATCAATGAAAGGACATTTTAAACCTGACCACCACTTCGGTTTTGAAGCGGCTGCATGGTATTGGCATTTTGTCGATGTTGTATGGTTATTCTTATTTGCAGCAATTTACATTTGGGGAAGTTAAAAAAAGTTGAAAAAAACTTTATTTAATTTATTTGTAATTTTTTTTATCACTTTGCTTTGCTCTCTTGGTACTTGGCAATTATACAGATTACAGTGGAAACTTGATTTAATTAGTAAAATTGAAATTGGGTTGAAATCTTCTCCAGTAAACTATTCAAAATCAATTGATGTAAATTACCAAAGAGTAAAACTTCAAGGTAAATTCCTCTACGACAAACAAATTTTTCTCTATAGTCTAAATGATAAAGGAAAACCTGGTTATGATGTAGTTACACCTATGTTTACTACAGCAAACGAATATGTTTTAATAAATAGAGGATGGATTGAAAAAAAGTTTAAGGATGATGATAAAATAAATAATTTTAAAGAAAATCAAATAAAGGGAATTATAAAAAGGATATCTAAACCAAATATTTTTAAACCAAAGAATGATATAAAAAACAATATTTGGTTTTCAGTAAATCTGAATGATCTGAAACAGTACACAGGTTTGATCTTTAGTAATCATACTGTTATTTTAGAGGGAAACATTGAAAATTCTCCACTTCCAAAAAAAATTAAAGCCAATTTGTCAAACAATCACCTCAAATACGCTTTAACATGGTATTCTCTAGCACTTACTATTTTATTATATTTTTTATATTTTAGAAAAAAGCAATGAATTATATAAGCACAAGAAATAAACAATTAAATCTTGATTTTGGTAGTATTTTTTTAAGAGGATTAGCTCCAGATGGTGGTTTGTTTTTACCTGAGAAAATTAAAAAATTTAGCAAAGATGAATTAGATAAATTAGGCAAATTAAATTATAACGAACTTGCTACAGAAATTATTTCAATTTTTAGTTACCCAAACCTAGATAAAAATAAAGTCAAATCAATTGTTGAAAAAGCTTACTCAAATTTTGAAATATCAGATGTGGTTGAGATTAAAAAAATAGACGATATAAATTTACTTGAACTTTACCACGGCCCAACTTTAGCTTTTAAAGATATAGCCATGCAAGTTTTAGGTCTAATGTATAGTGAACTTGGCTTAAACCAAAAAACTATTAATATAGTTGTAGCAACTTCAGGAGATACTGGCTCAGCAGCAATTGCTGCTTTACGAGATAAGAAAAATATAAATTTATTTGTCCTACACCCTCATGAAAAAATTTCTAATATTCAACGAAAAATAATGACCACATGTGTCTCCAATAATATTTTTAATATAGCTGTGAAAGGTAATTTCGATGATTGTCAAAATATTGTTAAACAAATGTTTAATGATGAACAATTTAGAGAAAATATAAATATGTCAGGTGTCAATTCAATAAATTGGGCAAGAATTATTTGTCAGATTGTTTATTATTTTTACGCATATTTTAAAATTTCTTCAAAAGTAAATTTTTCTGTTCCAACTGGAAATTTTGGAGATGTATATGCGGGTTATATTGCAAAAAAAATGGGGTTACCCGTAGACAAGCTAATAGTAGCCACAAATAAAAATGATATTTTATGTAGAGTTATAAATTCAGGAGAATATCGACCTTCCAAAGTCAAACCGTCTCTTTCTCCAAGCATGGATATTCAAGTTGCAAGTAATTTTGAAAGACTATTGTTTGATGTGCTGAGCAATGATGATCAAAAAGTTGCAAAATCAATGCAAAATCTAAAAGAAAATGGTTTTTTTAAATTAGAAAAAGATGAATTGAAAAAAATTAGAGAAAATTTTTCTGCAGAAAAAATAAATGATGCAGATACTTTAAGAGTTATTAAAGATTTTTTTATAAATTATGGATTTATTTTAGACCCACACACAGCAACAGCTTTAGGTGCTGCATACAAAGTTAAAAATAATTCAAAAACAGTAGTATTAGGCACGGCCCATCCTTACAAATTTTTAGAAACAATTAAATTAGCAATAGGAAAAAATGTTGTTCCGCCAAAACAGTTCTCAGATTTATCTAAAAAAATTGAAAAATTTGAAATAATTGATAATAAACTTGAAGATTTAAAAAAATATATAAGGGAAAAAATTTAATGAAAATAAAAGTTGGAGACAAATTACCTAGTTCAGAACTGTTTTATCTTGATCAAAGTAATGATGTTAAAAAAATTGATATTTTAGATTTGTGTAAGAATAAGACTATAATTTTAGGCATGCCGGGAGCTTTTACCAAAACTTGTTCGGCTCTTCATCTACCTGGGTATATAAAAAATTATGATCTAGCTATTAAAAAAGGAATTTCGAAAATCGTATGTATTGCTGTAAATGACCCTAATGTTATGAAGGCTTGGGGAGAAAATCAAAATTCTGAAACAAAAATTTTTATGGCTGGCGACCCTTTTCTTAAATTTACAAAAGCTATTGGAGCGGAGGTGGACAAATCTGAAAAAGGATTAGGAATAAGATCAAATAGATACACTATGCTTGTAGAGGATGGTGAAATTAAAAAATTAGAGGAAGAAAAAGAAACTGCTACTTGCGAGTTATCTGGTGCTGAGAACTTTTTAAAGTCTATTTAGTTTCTGATACTGCCAATTCATCAGCCAGATTATTATATTTATTTCCAGCGTGAGCTTTAACCCATTTCCAGGTAATTTTATGTTTTAAACAAGAATTGTCCAATTTAATCCAAAGATCTTTATTTTTTACTGGTTTCTTATTTGAATTTTTCCAATTATTTTTTTTCCATTTTTTAATCCAATCAGTAATTCCATTTTTTACATATTTTGAGTCTGTAAAAATTGTAATCTCTGATTTCTCTTTTATTTTTTTTAATGCCATAATTGGAGCCATTAATTCCATCCTATTGTTAGTTGTATTACTTTCACTTCCAGAGATGCTTGATTGATTTGAATCATCTAATATGATTGCGGCCCATCCTCCTTTTCCAGGATTCCCTGAGCAAGCACCATCAGTATAAATTTTTAACTTCATTAAAAAAAATAATCCTCATAATTTTTTGAATTCTTATGAAATTCTAACCTTTTTAAATAATCTATTGGATCTTTAATTTTAACTACAGCCCCCTCAACTTTATTAATCGAATCAAACACTCTTGTTAGCAAAAACCTTAAAGCGGCTCCCTGAGATAATACCTTTATATTGTTTTTTTCCTCATCACTAAGTCTTCTTATTGAGGTATATCCATCAATAAAATTTTTTGCTTTTGTAACATTAAAACTCAAATTTTCTTTTAATCCGTCAAAACAAAGAGCGTTAAAACAAATTGCTATTTCAAAAGCCAAAAAATCTTCACAAGAAAAATAAAAATCAATAATGCCACTAAATTTATCTTTAATGAAAAAAATATTATCATGAAAAAGATCAGCGTGGATGATTCCTCGAGGCAAGTTTACAGGCCAATTTTTTTCTACATCATTCAGATTTTCCTCTATTAATTTTGGAAGATCTTTGTGAATTTTTGAGCATTTGTCTTTTACACTGTTAAACAAAGTTCTCCATGATTTTACAGAGAGATCGTTATCCCTTTTCAATTTAAAATTACTTGTAATTTTATGCATTTTTGCAACTTCAATACCGACAGATTTACAATTCTGAGGAGATAAATTTTGTTTTGCTTTGCCTTCAAGAAAAGAAACAATCATTAATTTTTTTCCTTCAAAATCTGTAATTGTTTGGTTTTGTTTATTGATAATTGGAGCAGGGCATTTAAAATTTGATTTATTAAGCGAAGACATTAATTTTGAAAAAAAAGGAAGATCTTCTGATTTTACTCTTTTTTCATAGACAGTGAGGATAAATTTTTTCTTCTCAACCAATAAAAAATAGTTTGAATTTTCTATTCCTTCCTCAATACCTTTAAACTGATTTAATTTTCCCAAATTATAGTTAGATAGAATTTCTTCTATTTTATTATGATTTAACTTTGTATAGACAGCCATTAGTTAAGTTCTTTTGGTAATTTAAAAACAACTTTCTCTTCTGCGACTACCACTTCTTCAATAGAAACTTTTCTATCTTTTTTAATATTGTTAAGTAATGTTTGCACTAGTTTTTCAGGAGCAGATGCGCCAGACGATATTCCAATCGTATCAGATTTATCAATATCTTTGAAGGGTATCTCCTTTTCTGAATGCATTAATTGAGAATTCTTACATCCTGCTTTTTTTGCAACTTCAACTAACCTTACTGAGTTAGAAGAATTTCGGCTTCCAACAACAAAAAATATATCACATTTTGAGGCTATCTTTTTCACAGCCAATTGCCTATTGGTTGTCGCATAACAAATATCCTCTTTAACTGGGCCTTTAATTTTTGGAAATTTCTTTTTAAGACAATCAATAATTTCTGCTGTGTCATCAACTGAAAGTGTCGTTTGAGTTATATAGGCTAAAGGCTTTTTAAAGTCATTAATATTTAGAGCTTCGGCATCTTTTTTGGTTTCAATTAATTTGATAGAGTCCTTAGGGAGTTGACCCATAGTACCCACCACTTCAGGATGATTCTTGTGGCCAATAAGTAATATTTCAAAACCATTTTTATTTAATTGCTCAGACTCTCTATGGACTTTAGACACAAGTGGACAAGTAGCGTCTACAAAGGATAAATTTTTTAATTTGGCTTCCTCTGGCACAGATTTCGGAACTCCGTGAGCTGAGAAAATCACTGGTCTTTTTCCATCCTTGATATCAGATAATTCATCTACAAAAATTGCCCCTTTTTGTTTTAACTCCTCTACAACTTGTTTATTATGAACTATTTCGTGCCTAACATATACCGGAGATCCAAATTTACTGATTGACTTTTCAACAATGTCTATTGCTCTTTTAACTCCAGCACAGAATCCCCTTGGTGATGCTAAATAAATTTTAAGTTCTTTTTTCATTTTTTTCTAAAAGATATTCTAACAATATATGCGGAAAAGTAAGCGA
Organism: uncultured Pelagibacteraceae bacterium; assembly: GCA_902573865.1. Taxonomy (GTDB): domain Bacteria; phylum Pseudomonadota; class Alphaproteobacteria; order Pelagibacterales; family Pelagibacteraceae; genus Pelagilacustribacter. The sequence goes on along the minus strand of CACGLI010000026.1, from coordinate 500 downwards.
CGCCAAACCAATAAAAATGACCTTATAAATAGCCTCATCAAGCATATAAAAATTATTTAAAAAAAATATTGCTAATAAAAATATTACTCCAGTAATAGTAGTTAATGGAATGGCTTTGCTTATGAATTTTTTAAGCCCTGATTTGAAAGATTTATCTAGTTCAAAAATAAGAGAAATTGAATGCCTTATAGAGTGAAGAAAACAAAAATAAAGAGTGAAAGCTAAAATAGGTGACAAAAAAAGATTTAATATTATTAAAGAAAAAAAGTCCATAATCATGATACTTTTTAATTCTAATGTTTCTTTTTTTGAAATATACAAAGAAGACAAAAAACTTAGACACAACATAAAAATTAAAAACTCGTTTTTAAAAAATTGTGCTTCAAAAACATTAAAATTAAGAATTTCAAATATTTCATTTGTTTCCTCTCTCTTTAACAATAATGGTGCTATAATTACTGCCGAACCTTTTAAGAAGAATAAACACTCTGATATAAGAA
>CACGLI010000025.1 GCA_902573865.1 uncultured Pelagibacteraceae bacterium | reverse complement strand
TCTAATATTTTGATTTTCCATATTATGCCAGTTTTTTTGTTACCTCATCTTGTACATTTTGTGGGACTTTGTCGTAATGACTAAATTGCATTGTGTATTGAGCTCTTCCCTGAGTTGACGATCTAAGATTATTTATATAGCCAAACATGTTTGCTAATGGAACAGTGGCTTGGATTGCAGTTGCATTTCCTCTAGGTTCGGTTGATCCAACTTGACCTCTTCTGCTATTAAGATCTCCAATTACATCTCCCATAAAATCTTCAGGAGTGACCACCTCTACTTTCATGATTGGTTCAAGTAATTTTAATTGTGCTTTATTGCAAGCGTCTTTAAAACACATTCTGCTTGCTATTTCAAAAGCAAGAACACTGGAGTCAACATCGTGATGTAGACCATCTAAAATTGTCACTTTATAATCTATAAGTGGAAATCCTGCTAAAATACCGCTATCAGCTACACTCTCAACTCCTTTTTCTACACCAGGTATAAACTCTTTTGGAATAGCTCCACCTTTAATTTTATTTTCAACTTCTCTTCCTTTTCCAGCCTCAAGTGGTTCTACTAATAATGTAACTTTAGCAAACTGTCCTGCTCCTCCACTCTGCTTCTTGTGTATATATGTTACTTCTGATGAGCCTAAAATTGTCTCTCGATAAGCTACCTGTGGCGCACCAATGTTAGCCTCAACTTTAAATTCTCTTTTCATTCTATCTACAATTATATCTAAATGGAGTTCACCCATTCCTTTGATAATTGTCTGCCCTGATTCTTCATCTGATGTGACACGAAATGAGGGATCTTCTTTAGCCAATCGACCTAAAGCCTCTCCCATTTTTTCTTGATCGGCTTTTGTTTTTGGTTCTACTGCTATCTCAATAACCGGATCTGGAAATTCCATAGGCTCTAATAAAACAGGATTACTTTCCTCACATAATGTATGGCCGGTAATCGTATGTTTTAATCCTGCTAGTGCAACTATATCACCTGCAGTGGCTTCTTTTATATCTTCCCTGCTATTTGCATGCATAAGTAGCATTCTTCCTACCCTTTCTGTTTTTTCTTTAGAAGAGTTGTAAACAGAAGTACCTGATTTTAAAGTTCCGGAGTATATTCTTACAAAAGTTAAAGATCCTACAAATGGATCATTGGCAACTTTAAATGCTAACCCTGAAAATGGTTCACTGTCAGCAAATTTCATTTGTATTTTTTCTTCAGATCCTAATTTAGTTCCCTCAATTGACTCTAAATCCATTGGACTGGGCAAAAAGTCTATTACAGCGTCTAATAATGGTTGAACACCTTTATTTTTAAAAGCAGAACCAGTTGTTATTGGCACAAAATTAAAAGCAAGAGTTCCTTTTCTTATGCACTTAATTAAATCTATTTCAGATGGCTCCTTACCATTTAGATAATCTTCCATTAGTTTTTCGTCTTCTTCAACAGCTGTTTCAACCAGCTCTTTTCTATATTTGTCTGCTTGCTCTTTTAGTTCAGAAGGAATATCCACTAGGTCAAACTTAGCACCTAAATCTTCATTTTGCCAAATAACAGCTTTCATTTTAACTAAATCAACTATGCCTTTAAGATCTGCTTCCATACCCACTGGAATTTGAAGAACTAAAGGTTTTGCTCCAAGCCTTTCTTTGATCATGTCTACACATCTAAAAAAGTCTGCTCCAGTTCTGTCCAGTTTATTTATAAAACATATTCTTGGAACTTTATATTTATCAGCTTGTCTCCATACAGTTTCGGATTGAGGTTCCACTCCAGCTACACCATCAAATACAGCAACAGCTCCATCTAAAACTTTTAAAGATCTTTCTACTTCAATAGTGAAATCTACATGTCCAGGTGTATCAATAATGTTAATTCTATTATCTCGCCAAAAACATGTAGTTGCTGCTGAAGTGATTGTTATACCCCTCTCTTGTTCTTGTTCCATCCAATCCATTGTTGCAGCACCATCATGAACTTCGCCTATTTTATGACTTTTACCTGTATAGTATAAAATTCTTTCTGTGGTTGTTGTTTTGCCAGCATCTATGTGAGCCATGATGCCAATATTTCTATATTTATCTAAAGTATATTTTTTTGTCATCGTGTTACCATCTGAAATGAGCAAAAGCCTTGTTTGACTCTGCCATTTTGTGTGTATCTTCCCTTTTTTTAATCGCTGAACCTTTGTTTTGTGAGGCATCCATAATCTCGTTATAAAGTTTATCTGACATAGACTTATTTTTTCTTTTTCTCGTTGCTTCTAATAACCATCTTAAAGCTAATGCTTGACCTCTACTGGCTTTAACTTCAACAGGAACTTGATAGGTTGCACCACCCACTCTTCTGGATCTAACTTCTAAATTTGGTCTTACATTGGTTATTGCGCTATTAAAAATTTTCAAAGGATCCTCATTATTTTTACTTTTAATTTTATCTAAAGCATCATAAAGTATCTTTTCTGCAGTTGTTTTCTTGCCATCATACATAATTGAATTAATAAATTTTGATATAACCAGGGAGTGATATTTTGGATCTGGATAAATTTTTCTGATAGGCGCTCTTTTTTTTCTAGACATGATTATTTAGGTTTCTTTGTTCCGTATAAAGATCTTCTTTTCTTTCTATTAGCAACACCCTGGGTATCTAAGTTACCTCTTAATATGTGATATCTTACTCCAGGTAAATCTTTTACTCTTCCGCCTCTAATCATTACTACAGAATGTTCTTGTAAATTATGACCCTCGCCTGGTATGTAAGCTGTAACTTCAAATCCATTTGATAATCTTACCCTAGCTACTTTTCTTAATGCAGAATTAGGTTTTTTAGGAGTAGTGGTATACACTTTTACACAAACTCCGCGTTTTAATGGCTGCTTTTCTAAAGCAGGTACTTTATTTCTTACCAAAGGTTTTACTCTGGACTTTCTTATAAGTTGATTAATAGTCGGCATAATAATAATTTTTTGAATGAAGGAGTAAGGAACTGATAAATTATTGTTAGTGTTTAAGGTTAAATAAGGCCTTACGACTAACATTCAAAATTGCGCTAAACTAACATTGAAAGACTAAAAGTCAATGGCTAATAGGCAAAAAACTTGGCGGTTTTATTGAGATTCTTGAGGTGTTGTTGTCTCAAGCTGTTCTTTTTTCAGTTCTTCTAATCTTTTCTCGTCTTGAATTTTAGCGGCTCCATCCCATCCCATTTTAGTCAATCCAGTACCAGCAGGAATTAATCTACCAACGATAACATTTTCTTTTAATCCCTCAAGGTTATCAATTTTACCTTTAATTGAAGCGTCAGTCAAAACTCTCGTGGTTTCTTGGAATGAAGCTGCAGAGATAAATGAATTAGTTTGTAAAGAAGCTTTAGTAATACCTAATAAAATTCTCTCAAATTTTGCTGGTTTTTTTCCTTCTTTTTTTAAATTTTCATTGATTTCTTGAATATCGATTAAATCCAATGTTTCGCCTAATAATAAAGAAGAGTCACCAGGATCTTTAATTTCAACCTTCTTTAACATTTGACGAACTATAGTCTCTATGTGTTTGTCATTTATTACTACACCTTGTAGTCTATAAACTTCTTGGACTTCACTAACAAAATATTCAGTTAACTTTTCAACCCCTAAGATTCTAAGAATATCATGCGGAGCGGGACTTCCATCTAACAAATATTCTCCTTTTTTAATTTTTTCACCCTGATTAAAATTTACATGTTTACCTTTTGGTATAAGATAATTTGATACTTCACTATTGTTTGACGAAACTATTGAAATTTTTTGTTTTCCTCTTACCTCTTTACCATACTGAATAACACCATCATTTTCTGCTATAATCGCGCTATCCTTAGGTCTTCTAGCTTCAAACAGCTCAGCAACTCTCGGTAGACCACCTGTAATATCTTTAGTTTTTGATGTTTCTTTTGGAAGTCTAGCCAAAACATCACCGGCAGAAACCTTTTGACCATCTTTTACTGATAATATTGTATCTGGCACTAAATAATACCTTGCTTCATTGCCATCAGCCTTTTTTATAATTTCACCAGAGTTATCTCTTAAAGTAATTCTAGGTTTCAACTCAGAATTTTTTGAAAGTGATTTCCAATCAGTCACAGATTTTAAAGAAATACCAGTTGTGTCATCTAAAGTTTCAGTTATAGAAGTTCCCTCAACTAAATCCATAAAATTAGCGACTCCACTTGTTTCTGCTATCACAGGCAGCGTATACGGGTCCCACTCCGCAATTTTTTTACCTTTATCTACGATCTCTCCATCTTTAAAAAATAATTTTGAACCATAGTTGACTTTATAGATAGCAAGTTGTCTCTTGTTTTCATCTTCTATACTTATTTGAGTATTTCTGCCCATTACAATTATGTTCTTTTTAGAGTCCTCAATTAAATTTTTATTAATTATATTTATTTTACCTTTTGTTTGTGAAACTATTTGTGACTCTTCTTTGATCTGAGCTGTTCCTCCTACATGGAAAGTTCTCATTGTTAATTGAGTTCCAGGTTCTCCAATTGATTGAGCTGCTATCATTCCAATCGCCTCACCGATTGCTACCAATTTACCTCTTGCCAGATCTCTTCCGTAACTCATAGCACAAACCCCCTTTTTAGAGCCACATGTTATTACAGAGTAAACATCCACTGATTTTACCCCTGCTGCATCTATTTTTTCACAATCAAATTCATCAATTAATTTTCCTTTTTTCAATAAATGTTGTCCTGTAATTGGATGTTTTAGATCTTGAGCTATCACCCTGCCCAGAATTCTCTCCGAAAGACTTACAAGAACATTACCACCCTCTATGATCTCAGAAATCGTTACTGAAGATTTTGTTTTACAGTCACAATCTTTTTTTGTAATTTGAATATCTTGAGCAACATCACAAAGTCTTCTAGTCAAATAACCAGAATTAGCAGTTTTAAGCGCTGTGTCTGCTAGACCTTTTCTTGCGCCGTGAGTTGAATTAAAATATTCTAAAACTGATAAACCCTCTTTAAAGTTGGAAATTATTGGTGTTTCGATAATTTCACCAGACGGTTTTGCAATTAAACCTCTCATTCCTGCTAGTTGTTTCATTTGAGCTTGTGATCCTCTAGCTCCAGAGTCCGCCATCATGTAAACTGAATTTGTTTCAATTCTGTCATCGGAGTATATCTTTTCAGCTGAGGAAATTTCTTTCATCATTTCATTGGCAACTGTATCGGTACATTTAGACCAGACATCGACCACTTTGTTATATTTTTCACCTCTAGTAATGAAGCCATCAGAATATTGCTTTTCATATTCCTCGATTCTCTTTTTTGTATCGTTAATCAAATTAATTTTTGTTTGTGGTATAATCAAATCATCTTTACCAAAAGATATTCCGGCCTTAAAAGCATGTTTAAATCCAAGAGTTTTTATTTTATCGCAAAAAATCACTGTTTCTTTTTGTCCGCAATATCTGAATATTGTATCGATTACCTCAGAGACATTTCTTTTTGTCAAAAGTCGGTTAACAAGTGAAAATTTTATATTCTTATTTTTTGGTAATAAATTAGCTAAGATAAATCTTCCTGCTGTGCTGATGTGTTTTTCTTTAACTTTTTTACCGTTTTCATTTATAGTTATAAAAGTAGATATTATTTTTGAATGAAGACTAATTGATTTGTTCTCTATAGCCTGCTCTATTTCATTAATATCAGAAAATATACCTCTTGGTTTTTTATCTTGATCGTCTTTTCCAACTTGAGATAGATAATAAATTCCTAAAACAATATCTTGACTTGGTACAATGATAGGTTTTCCATTCGATGGACTTAATATGTTATTTGTTGACATCATTAAAACTCTTGCCTCTAGTTGAGCCTCTAAACTAAGAGGAATATGTACTGCCATTTGATCTCCATCAAAATCAGCATTAAAAGCTGCACAAACCAAAGGATGAAGTTCTATAGCATTTCCCTCAATTAATTTTGCTTCAAATGCTTGAACTCCAAGTCTGTGCAATGTAGGTGCACGATTTAATAATATTGGATGTTCTCTAATTATATGCTCTAATGCATCCCAAACTTCACTTTTTTCTTTTTCAACTAGTCTTTTTGCTTGTTTGATAGTTGTTGCCAAACCTAATTTATCAAGTCTTGCGTATAAAAAAGGTTTAAAAAGTTCTAACGCCATTTTTTTTGGTAGTCCACATTGATGTAATTTTAATTCTGGACCAACAACTATTACTGATCTTCCGGAATAATCTACTCTCTTACCTAATAAATTTTGTCTAAATCTTCCCTGTTTACCTTTAAGCATTTCAGCTAGTGATTTAAGTGGTCTTTTTCCAGTCCCTGTTATTACTCTGCCACGTCTGCCGTTGTCAAATAATGCGTCGACTGACTCTTGCAACATTCTTTTTTCATTTCTTACAATTATGTCTGGAGCTTTTAAATCTAATAATCTTTTTAATCTATTATTTCTATTTATAACTCTTCTATAAAGATCGTTAAGATCTGAAGTAGCAAATCTTCCACCATCTAAAGGTACAAGAGGTCTTAATTCTGGGGGAATTACTGGAACAGTTGTTAAAATCATCCACTCCGGCTTATTTCCAGATTTTAAAAATGATTCTATCAACTTAAGTCTCTTGATAGTTCTTTCTTCTGTAACTTTTGACTTTACCTCTTTGAGAGATTCTCTTAAAATTTTTTGTTCCTTATCTAAATCAAGAGATAAAAGTATTTCTCTTATAGCTTCAGCTCCTATTCCGGCACTAAATGCATCCTCTCCAAATTCTTCCTGGGCTTTTTGCAACCCATCCTCATTTAATAGCTGACCTTTTTTTAAATTTGTTAAACCAGGTTCGATCACAATAAAACTTTCAAAGTACAAAACTTTTTCAACATCTTTAAGTTTCATATCTATAGACAATGAAATACGACTTGGTAGTGATTTTAAAAACCAAATGTGAGCTACCGGGCATGCTAGTTCGATGTGTCCCATTCTTTCTCGTCTTACATTTGATTTTGTAACTTCTACACCACATTTTTCACATATAATCCCTCTAAATTTCATCCTCTTGTACTTTCCACACAAACATTCATAGTCTTTCACTGGTCCAAATATTCTAGAACAAAAAAGACCATCTTTTTCAGGTCTAAAAGTTCTGTAATTAATTGTTTCTGGTTTTTTTATTTCTCCATAGGACCATGATTTAATCTTATCTGGACTCGCTAGAGTTATTTTAATTTTACTGAAATTATTTTCTTGAGAAGGAGTATTGTTTTGAAATTGTTTTGATAAATTCTTTTCCATATTAATTCAATTCGATGTTTAATCCTAAAGCACGGATTTCTTTAACTAAAACATTAAATGACTCTGGAACACCAGACTCAAAATTATTATTTCCTTTGACAATTGTTTCATAAACTTTAGTTCTACCAGCAACATCATCAGATTTTACAGTTAAGATTTCCTGTAAAGTATATGATGCACCGTAAGCTTCGAGTGCCCAAACTTCCATTTCACCGAATCTTTGACCTCCTAGCTGAGCTTTTCCTCCAAGAGGTTGTTGGGTAACTAAACTGTACGGTCCAGTTGATCTAGCATGTATCTTGTCTTCAACTAGGTGATTTAATTTCAACATATAAATCGTTCCAACTGTAACTGGTCTATCAAATTTTTCTCCAGTTCTACCATCCCATAAATTTGTCTGACCAGAATTCGGAAGTTTAGCTAAGTTGAGCATTGTTGTTATATCTTTAGTTGAGGCACCGTCAAAAACTGGCGTTGAAATTGGGACACCATTTGAAATATTATTAACTAATTCAAAAATTTCTTTCTTTGATAGTTTTGATACTACTTTTTCATAATAGTCTTTTCCATATATGTCACTAAGTTTGCTTTTAATTATGTCAAAATCTTTCTCAAATTTTTTCATATGCTTATTAATTTGGTCTCCTAATTCAGAGCAAGACCATCCTAAGTGGGTTTCTAAGATTTGACCAACATTCATCCTACTTGGAACTCCTAGAGGATTTAATACAATATCCACTGGTTTACCGTTTTCCATGTATGGCATGTCTTCTACCGGAACAATTTTACTTACAACTCCTTTGTTTCCATGTCTTCCAGCCATTTTGTCTCCAGGCATTAATCTTCTCTTAACAGCAACAAATACTTTCACGACCTTCATAACAGTTGGTAGAAGATCATCTCCTTGCTGGATCTTTATCACTTTATCTTCAAATCTATTCTTAATATCCTCTATTGCATTATCATATTGAAGTTTTAACTTTTGTATATTTGAAATTATTTTTTGATCTTCAAATGATAATTTCCAAATATCTTTTAGTTCAAGTTCAGCCAAGTCATTTGCATTTAATGTAGTTCCTGGTTTTAGCTCTTTGATCTTTTTATTAATCGGTTTACTTTTAATCAATTCATCTGCTCTTAATTTAATATTTCTATATAAGATCTCTTCTTCAACTTTTCTATCTTCCTGTACAGACTCAATTTCTGATCTCTCTATTGCAATCGACCTTTCATCTTTTTCCACTCCATGACGATTAAAAACTCTAACATCTATAACAACACCTGCACTACCTGATGGTAACTTTAATGACGAGTCACGAACATCTGTTGCTTTTTCTCCAAATATTGATCTTAAAAGTTTTTCCTCTGGACTAGATGATGTCTCACTTTTTGGTGTAACTTTTCCAACCAAGATATCACTGGGTTTTACTTCTGCACCTACATAAACTATTCCAGACTCATCAAGATTTCTTAAACTCTCTTCGCTTACATTAGGA
>CACGLI010000024.1 GCA_902573865.1 uncultured Pelagibacteraceae bacterium | reverse complement strand
AATATCTATTAATTGTCTAAATTTGCAGTTCTCGTCTGTTTTAAGAAACTGTAAAACAGAAATTAACTCTTCTTGTTTAATTTCAATTAACAACTCATCAAATTTAATTTCTGAATTTATTATTTTTGTTGATAGTTTTGAGTTAATTAGCTTTTCAAGCTTTTCAAGATTCTTATTGATCATCTTATCTATTTATATTTCCTTCTCTTCTAATTTTTTTTTGAAGCTGAAGTACTCCATATAGTAAAGCTTCAGCAGATGGTGGGCATCCTGGCACGTAAACATCCACTGGCACAATTTTATCACATCCTCTTACAACTGAGTACGAGTAATGGTAATAACCCCCTCCGTTAGCGCAGCTTCCCATTGATATTACATATCTTGGTTCTGGCATCTGGTCATAAACTTTTCTCAAAGCTGGAGCCATCTTATTAGTCAATGTTCCAGCTACTATCATAACATCAGACTGTCTTGGTGAGGCTCGTGGAGCCGCTCCAAACCTTTCAAGGTCATATCTTGGCATTGATGTTTGCATCATTTCAACTGCGCAGCACGCTAGACCAAAGGTCATCCAATGAAGAGAACCTGTTCTCGCCCAATTGATTAAATTGTCAACAGAAGTAGTAACAAATCCTTTTTCTGAGAATTCTTTTGCAATTTTTTTAAATTCTACCGGAATTTGTTTTTCTTTTTCGTTAAAGGAACTCATAATTACTCCCAGTCTAATGCTCCTTTTTTCCACTCATAAATAAATCCTATTGTAAGTATGCCCAAAAAAATCATCATTGACCAAAAACCGTAAATTCCTATGTTTGAAAGAGAAACTGCCCAAGGAAACAAATACGCTATTTCTAAATCAAAAATTATAAATAATATTGCCACTAGATAAAATCTCACATCAAATTCCATTCTAGAGTCATCAAATGCTTCGAATCCACATTCATAAGCTGAAAGCTTTTCTGCATCTGGGTTGTTTGGTGCAGCTAAAAAATTGATAGCTATAAAACCAATACTCAATCCGAGTGCCATAAATAAAAAAATTATTATGGTTAAATAATCTGTTAAAAAACTATAAAGCATAACTCTACACTACTTATACTATATATCTTTTTAATCCAATTTTTTCAGAGGATGATTAGTCACATTTGAACAATAAAAAAACTATTGATTAACAAGTGTTATGGCGGGAGTGACGGGACTCGAACCCGCGGCCTCCTGCGTGACAGGCAGGCGCTCTAACCAAACTGAGCTACACCCCCATAAAGTTTTACTGGTGGGCGGTAAAGGACTCGAACCTATGACCCTCTCGGTGTAAACGAGATGCTCTACCAACTGAGCTAACCGCCCTCCTCACTTAAATAAAATCGAGATATACAATAAAAACTTTATAAAGTAAAAAAGTATTTAATTTTTAGTGTAATTTATATAAATACCAGTATTATTGTAATATTATGATTATAACTTGTAATTGTGGTGAAAAGAAATTTAAACTTCCTGATAACTCTATTCCACCGTCTGGCAGATTGGTTCAGTGTGGATACTGCGGTTTAAAATGGAAACAATTTCCTGTTGATGAAATTATAAATACTCGATCAATATCCAGCCCCAAAAAAGTAGTTTCGAGACCTCAACCAGTTCAAGCAAAAATAAAAAAACCGAAAAAAATTAAAAAGACTGATCCAAAAAAAACTAGGGAAATAAGTTTATACTCACCTGAATATTTAGCAAAGAAGCATGGAATAAAAATTAATCAAGATAACAATAAAAAAATTATTAAAAATGTGGATGATAACAAAAATTATGGTTTAGGTTTTTATAGTTCAATAATTATATTAACGATTTTTTTAATTAGTTTTTTTGGGATTCTAAACTTGACAAAAGATATTGTTATTTTTTACTACCCATTTTTAGAAAGCTATATCGCATATTTATACGAGACTATTGAAAATATTAAAATTATTATAACTGACTTTTTATCTGTCTATTAATGTCTAGACAATGTTGACTTGGTTTTATCTTTTTTTGATAATTGGTCAACTTCAACCCATTCAACTGGTTTTAAATTTTTTGTAAGAGCAACTTTTAAAACCTCATCAACATTTTTCACAGGAATAATTTCTATTGATTTTTTTATTGAGTCAGGAACCTCTACCAAATCTTTCTTGTTTTCAATTGGTATTAAAACTTTTTTAATTCCTGCTCTGTGTGCAGCTAAAAGCTTTTCTTTTAATCCACCAATAGGTAGCACTAAACCTCTTAGAGTAATTTCTCCGGTCATAGCAACATTTTTATAAACCGGGATTTCTGTAATTGCAGAAATTATTGAGGTAACCATGGCAATTCCTGCTGAGGGCCCATCTTTAGGAGTTGCACCTTCGGGAACATGAATATGAAAATCTTTTTTTTCAAAAATTGGCGGTATTATTCCATACTCTAAACTTTTAGATCTTATATATGACTTTGCCGCCTTCACCGACTCTTGCATTACATCTCCAAGCTTTCCTGTAATTTGCATTTTTCCTTTTCCGGGCATTATAGCTGACTCTATTTTTAAAATCTCGCCACCGACTTCTGTCCAAGCTAATCCAGTTACAACACCTATTCTGTTTTGTTCTTCAATCTCACCATAATTGAATTTTTGAACACCTAAAAATTTATCTAAATCTTTTTCACTAATTGGATTATTGACTGTTTCTTTTGCGTCAATTTTCTTTACAACCTTTCTTGCAATTTTAGCAATCTCACGTTCAAGATTTCTAACCCCGGACTCTCTTGTGTAATGTCGAATAATTTTTCTATTAACGCTCTCACTAATTCCCCATTCTTTTGCTTTAAGACCATTATTTAAACTTTGCTTTGGTATTAAATATTTTTTTGAAATATTTACTTTTTCATCCTCTGTGTAGCCAGATATTCTTATCACCTCCATCCTATCTAAGAGAGGAGGAAGTATATTAAGCGTGTTGGCGGTAGTGACGAACATCACATCAGATAGATCGTAGTCTACCTCAAGATAATGATCATTAAATTCTTTATTTTGTTCTGGATCTAAAGCTTCTAAAAGAGCAGAGGAAGGGTCACCCCTGTAATCATTTCCGACTTTATCTATTTCGTCTAAAAGAAAAAGAGGATTTTTTGTTCCAGCTTTTTTCATCATTTGGATAATTTTTCCTGGTAACGATCCGATATAGGTTCTTCGATGGCCTCTAATTTCAGCTTCATCCCTAATACCACCTAAGGAAATTCTAATAAATTTTCTGTTAGTAGCTTTAGCTATTGACTTACCTAAAGAGGTTTTTCCTACTCCTGGAGGGCCAACTAAACAAAGTATTGGACCTTTCATTTTTTGAATTCTTTTTTGAACTGCTAAAAATTCTATAATCCTCTCTTTAACTTTATCTAATCCAAAATGATCCTCATCTAGTACTTTTTGCGCAGTTTTTAAATCAGCATTAATTTTAGTTTTATTTGACCATGGTATTTCTGTCATCCAATCTAAATAATTTCTTACAACTGTTGCTTCAGCTGACATAGGGCTCATTGATTTAAGTTTTTTTAACTCAGAAAAGCATTTTTCCTGCGCTAATTTTGGCATTTTTGCTTTGGTTATCGCCTTACTTAAATTGGATACCTCATCTTTGCCATCATCAATCTCTCCCAGTTCTTTCTGAATAGCTTTTAATTGTTCATTTAAATAGTATTCTCTTTGAGTTTTTTCCATTTGATTTTTTACACGTCCCCTAATTTTTTTCTCAACTGAAATAACACTTGTTTCTTTTTCAATTAACGAGTTAAGTTTCTCTAATCTTTTTCTTATATCCTTTGTTTCTAAAATTGCTTGTTTATCAATCAAACTTAAATTTAAATTTGATGCTATATTGTTTGAAATTGCTCTGGCACCTTTGATATCTTTTGAACTATTTGTGTAATCACTTGTGTCTTTTTTATTGAGAATAAGTAATTTTTCAAATTTTTTTGCTAAACTTTCTGCAAGTAACTCTAAATCACTTGAATAATTTATGTCCTCGTCTTCTGCTACTTCACTTGTTAAAAAATTTTTTTCTTTATCATTGCTAACGCTTAAAATTTTCACTCTTTTTTGACCTTCTACTAAAACTTTAACCGTTCCATCAGGTAATTTAAGAAGTTGTAATATTTTGCTCTGGCATCCATAACTAAATAAATCTTTTTCTTCAGGGTCATCTGTTTCTGAATTTTTTTGAGCTACTAAAATTATTGATTTATCGGTTTTCATTACCTCGTTTAAAGCTCTTATTGACTTTTCTCTTCCCACAAATAGTGGCACCACCATAGAAGGAAAAATAATAATATCTCTTAGAGGTAAAAGTGGTTTATTATTTTTGAGTGTCATTATAATATTTATATTGTATTTAATCCGTCTTTTTCAAGGATCAAATTATGTTTTAGGCCACCGATGTTGATTGTTTTTTACCATATGTGACAATTGGATCAGATTTCCCATTAACTGCAGATTTATCTACGGTGACTTTTATTACATCTTCCATATCTGGTAATTCAAACATTGTTTTAAGTAAAATACCCTCTAAGATAGATCTCAATCCTCTTGCACCTGTTTTCTTTTTAATAGCTTTTTTAGCTATCTCAAGAATAGCTTCATCGCTAAATTCAAGCTCAACATTTTCGAACTCAAAAAGTCTTTTGTATTGTTTAACTAAAGAATTTTTTGGTTCCTTTAAAATTTTAATTAAAGAATTTTCATCTAACTCATTTAAAGTTGCTACTATAGGCATCCTTCCTATAAACTCAGGTATTAAACCGTATTTAATTAAATCCTCTGGCTCGAGTGATTTCATTAAGTCTGAAAGTAATTTTTTTTCTTTACTCTTAACACTTGCTCCAAAACCTATCGAATTACCCCCACCTCTTGACTCTATAATTTTTTCTAATCCAGCAAAAGCTCCTCCACAAATAAATAAAATATTTGTAGTATCTACTTGTAAAAATTCTTGTTGGGGATGTTTTCTTCCTCCTTGAGGCGGAACACTTGCAACAGTTCCCTCCATTATCTTTAATAATGCTTGTTGAACACCTTCCCCCGAAACATCTCTAGTAATTGAAGGGTTTTCAGATTTTCTACTTATTTTATCAACCTCATCAATATAAACAATTCCCCTTTGTGCTTTCTCAACATTATAATCTGCTGCTTGTAATAATTTCAAAATTATATTTTCTACATCTTCACCTACATAACCAGCTTCTGTTAAAGTAGTTGCATCAGCCATCGTAAAAGGAACATCTAGAATTCTTGCTAAAGTTTGTGCCAATAATGTCTTTCCGCAGCCAGTTGGACCTACTAATAAAATATTGGATTTTGAAAGTTCTACATCCTTATTATTCTTGCTTTCATTATTTAATCTCTTATAGTGATTATGTACTCCGACAGATAAAATTTCTTTTGCGATTTTTTGACCTATAACATATTCATCTAATACTTCACAAATTTCTCTTGGAGATGGCAATCCATCTTGATGCCTAATAATTGAGCTTTTATTTTCCTCTTTTATGATATCCATACAAAGTTCTACGCATTCATCGCATATGAATACTGTAGGGCCAGCGATCAATTTCCTTACTTCGTGCTGGCTCTTTCCACAAAATGAACAATATAAAATATTTTTATTATTTTTTTCACTCATAACGAATCAATAATACAATAATAAATGTCTAATTATTTGTTATCAAGCTGAAGTTGTAGCGAGCTCTATATATTGTGTATTATTTTCTTTTATCTACAACAGAGTCTATAATTCCGAATTTTTTTGCCTCTTCAGGAGTCATAAAATTATCTCTTTCTAAGGCTTTGGAAATATCGTTGACAGATTTACCTGTGTGTTTTGAATAAATTTTATTTAAACGATCCTTTAGCAACTGAATTTCTTTTGCGTGAATTTGTATATCAGTTGCTTGACCTTGAAAACCAGCTGATGGTTGATGAACCATTATTCTCGAGTTAGGTAAAGAATATCTTTTTCCTTTTTCGCCAGCGGAAAGTAGAAATGATCCCATTGAAGATGCTTGGCCTATACATAATGTAGAAACCGGTGAGTTGATATATTGCATTGTGTCATAAATCCCTAAACCAGCGGTAACTAATCCGCCTGGACTATTTATATAAAAATTTATTTCTTTATTTGGATTTTCTGACTCTAAGAATAATAATTGAGCAGTGACTAAAGATGCAACGGCATCATTAACTGGTCCTACTAGAAAAACTATTCTTTCTTTTAATAATCTTGAATAAATATCATAAGCTCTTTCACCCTTGCTTGTCTGCTCAACAACCATGGGAATTAAATTACTCAATTTTTCATTCAAATCACGACTCATTAATTGACTTATACAACTATTAGTTACTTTTTGCTAATTTTTTTTGATTTAACAGCGCTTTTTTCTTTATCTTTTTGCTTTGAGACATTTTGAGTTTTTGAGTAATTTTGATTGTTACCTGAAATTAATTTATCAGCTTCTTCAACAGATAATTTTTTTTTTGTAATTTGCATTTTTGATTTAATTAAATTGAGAATTTTTTCTTCATACAATGATCCTTTTATTGATTGAGTAGCCATTGGATTTTTTTTATAATAATCTAATACTAATTTTTCTTGACCAGGCATCGTTTTCAATTGTTTATTAATTTCGTTCTGAATTTCAATCTCACTTACATTTAGATTATTTTTCTCTCCATACTCATTAAGTAACAAACCTAATTTAATTCTAGATTTTGCTCTCGTCTCGTTTTCAATTTTAAATTTTTCTTTTTCTTCTGGTTTTAAATTTTGTGTCATACCATTAATTTCATTTTCAACTAAGTTTTTTGGTAAATCTACTTTGTGTGATTTATCTAATTGATCAAGAATTTGTTTTTTTGTAATTGCTTCCAGAGCTTGCTTATATTGAAATTCTATTTGCTTCTCCACCATATTTTCTAAATCTTTAATATTTTTTGCGCCCATCTGTTTTGCAAAGTCATCGTTTAATTCAGTTTTTTTCGGTTCTTTTAAACTTTTAATATCACATTCAAAAATAACATTCTTATTTGCAAATTCTTTATTAGGATAATTCGACGGAAGAACTGTTTTTATAATTTTTTTTTGATTTTTCTTAACACCGACTAATTGCTTGTCAAAGCCTTTTATAAATAAATCTTTTCCAATCTCTAATTGAACATCTTTTCCTTTACCATTTTCAATTTCTTTATTATTTACCTTAATTAAATAATCAAATGTGATCTGATCTCCATTCTGAGCAGTCAAATTATCTTTTTTTGATTGAAACTCTTTGTGCTTAGCCACAATCTCATTTATTTTTTTATCTATAATCTTTTTGTTTACAATAATTTCATATTCATCTGCTTTATAGCTTTTTGGAGATTTTAAATTTATTTCAGGTAATGTATCTACTTGTATTTCGTAAGTAAGATCTTTTCCCTCACCAAAAGTTTTCAAATCTATTCTTGGTTGTCCTGCAATTTTAATTTTTTTTTTCTAAAATTGCTTTAGATGATGTTTCTTTTAAAACCTTATCGAGAACTTCACCGTAAATAGCTTTTCCGAATTGCTTTTTAATTAAATCTGATGGAACTTTTCCTGGTCTAAAACCTTTTAGACTAACCTCATTTTTTAATTCTTCTAATCTTTGTTCCATTTTTTCCTGTATAGATTTTTTGTCTACAAAGACATTGAGAACTGCTTTTAAACCTTTTTTTGTCTGTAAATCAACTTTCATAAATTTTGGTGGGCAAGAAGAGACTCGAACTCTTAAGCCTTGCGGCACTAGTTCCTAAGACTAGCGCGTATACCAATTCCGCCACTTGCCCTAATTTTCATTATCAAACCACAATGAATACTTTTCTCTGTTCTCTACCAAATAACTAGGTAACCTGTCATCATTTATTTTTAATAATTTTACTTTTATATTTTTATTCCACCTTTTACTAAAATCTTTTTTATCTGCTTTATGATTATAGGGTATATATCTGTTTTTAATCATATCTTGGATATCGCCTATGCTGATACCAGTTAAATCAAACTCATCATGGTGCTCATCATTTTTATGTTTAAGATATATTTTTTCAGGTGATTTAATCTCTGTAAAGTGCCATCCCCCGTTTTCTACAATTTTTAAGTTTATATATTTTTCTTTTTTAAAAAAAGTATCTAGTCTCCACCAATTATACTTTTTTGTTTTGGTATTTCGTAGATTAGTTATTGTAGACAAATGTTTTAATTTACAAGCTTTTGAGCCAAACCAATTATACTTATCTAAAGTTAAATTAAATTTATAGTAAAATAGCGATTGATTAAATAATACAATTTTATTTTTGCATTCTTTTAAATCAAAGTTAACTAAATTGGGTATCTCATCACTATCACTATAAATTATCCAGTCATTTGCATCATAATTTCGTAATTGATTAAGCATGAACTCTCTTTGATGATGTATTCTTTTTTGTGCATTTATTCTAAAAACTACATTTTCTGCTTTATTTGATTTAAGTGGATCAATAAGACTGTCCGGCTCTCCTTCTACAACAATATATTTGATTTTTTTTGAAAATTTTTGATATTTTGAAATATCAAAGTTTAGTTTTTTTTTAATTCCAGCGTGAGTGTACTTTGCTTCACATACAATAAATTCATCAACATAATTGTCAAGAATGTTTAACCTAAGTTCAAAAAGCATAGGTTCATCAAAGTAAGTTATGCAATCAATTATTCTCATTATTTTTAATTTTATAATTTATTGATCGATATATATAAAAGTAAAATACTAAAGATAAAATAAACCAATACTTACAAAAGCTGCCATTCGTTTTAAGAAAAAAAGCTGGTAGTGTAATTAAAGTATAACCAAAGTTTATGATAGTTGATGTCAAATAATTGCAATTTGCAACATCTCTGTTTTTTAAAAATTTATAAATTAACATATGTAAATGATTCCCGTCAGGTTTAAGTGGAGATTTATTTTGAAATATTTTTCGAAAAAAAGAGAAAAATACTTCAAAAAATAAATAAAAAAGAATTACACAAAAAAAGAATGATGAAATTTCAGGATTTAAGTTATTTGTTTTAATTATA
>CACGLI010000023.1 GCA_902573865.1 uncultured Pelagibacteraceae bacterium | reverse complement strand
AGATGAACTCCGGCTTCTAATAATTGCTTTATATTTACTTCAGGTATATTCATAGTTTACCGGTTAATCCACCACAGTTTTTCCAAAATTTATTTGGACCGGAAGGCTTCCGCCAAATTACTGTGTGCGAAATGTTGGCATAATTACATTTATTTGGAATAAAAAGCAATACTTTAAAAGGATATTTTTCTTACATATTCCTTACTTTTAATAGTATTAAAAAGTTTAAAATCAAACTTTCTGTCGTTTTCAAGACTTAAAATGATTTTTTTATTATTATATGGAACTATTATTTTTATCTTAGTATCCCCCTTATCTTTTAAAAAATCTTTTAATTCATTTAAGTTATAATTATCATTAAGCTCTATAGAAATTGTATCATAAGATCTATTTATAATTTCGTCTAAGGAAACTATCTTTTTCACATTAACTCTTTTTTGTAAATTTTCTCCATTACTATCTTTAAGCAAAGTTAAAACAAAAGACTCTGACTCTTTCAATTTTTCTCTATTTTGAACCAATATTTCTGAAAAAATAAATAGTTCAAAATCACTTTCTTGATCACTGAACTTTAATATTGCATAAGGAGATCCTTTTGCAGTTTTTTTCTCTTGAATTGACATGAGAGTACCTGCAATAAATCCTTCTACTTTATTATTGTCCAAAAAATCTTTATAGGAAATTATTTTGAAATCTTCGAATAAGCTTTTGTAATCTGATAAAGGATGATCAGAAATGTAAAAACCTAATGATTTAAATTCTTCCATTAAAAATTCTTTTTTTGACCAATTATCATCAATAGAAAAATTAAATTCTCTTTCGCTTTCAACAATATTTTCAAATAAATTTTTTTGCTTATTTATTTTATCATCGTGAGCATTTTTTATACTTGAAATTATTTTTGGAATTGAAAAAAATATTTTTTTTCTATTTTTATCAATGCAGTCCAAAGAACCTGATTTTACAAGCCCCTCCAATTGTAATTTATTTACATCCTTGGGATCGACTCTTTTAATAAAATCATTAATATTTTTGAATGACCCATTTTTTTTTCTCTCATTAACAATATTTGTAATAGCTTCAAAGCCAACATTTTTTATTGCACTTAAACCATAAAATATTTTATTTGTATCTGTTTTGAAATCAGAATCACATAAGTTTATATTAGGTCTCACCACATTTACTTTTAATCTTTTCAATTCTTCAACGAATTCCCTAAGTTTGTCTGTATTGTTCATTTCAGTCGACATTGTTGCTGCTATAAATTCTTCTTTGTAATAAGTTTTTAAGAATGCAGTTTGATAAGCAATTAAAGCATATGCTGCTGCATGGCTTTTGTTAAAACCATATTCTGCGAATGGTTCTATTTTTGTAAAAATATAATTAGCTAAATCTTTCTTTATTCCTCTTGTAACTGCCCCAATAACAAAATTTTCTTTTTGTTTTTCTAATTCTGCTCTTTTCTTTTTCCCCATTGCTCTTCTTAAGATATCTGCCTCTCCAGCTGAAAATCCAGCTAAAGTTTGCGCAATTTGCATTACTTGTTCTTGATAAATTATTATTCCGTATGTAGATTTTAAAATAGGTTCCAATGAGGGATGAATGTAATCTGGTTTTTTTAGTCCATTTTTACAATCATTATATATGGGAATGTTACTCATGGGACCTGGTCTGTAAAGAGCAACTAGCGCAATTATATCATCAAACTTATTTGGTTTCATTTGTTTGATGGATTCTCGCATACCTGTACTTTCAAGTTGAAATAAACCAGTTGTATTTCCAGTCGAAAGTGACTCGTAAACTTTTTGATCTGACAAATTTATATTTTTAAGATCGATAATTTTGCCTTTCCTTTCCAACATTTTCAAAGTTTTATCTAAAACCGTCAACGTCTTAAGTCCTAACAAATCAAATTTTACTAATCCTGCATTCTCTGAGGAATACATATCAAATTGAGTAGATGGCAAAGGTAGTTTTGAGGAGTGATCTTTGTACAAAGGAACTTGCTCAGTTAATTTTTGGCCCGCTATAACAACTCCTGCTGCATGAGTTGCCATGTTACGATTTAAACCTTCAATTTTTAAGGATAACTCTATTAATTTATTTACTCTTGGGTCTTTTTGTATTTCATCTTTGAATCTGGGTTCTCTTTCAATTGACTCTTTCAAAGTAAGTGGTCTAGAAGGATCAAAAGGTATCATTTTACATATTCTGTCAACATGACCATAAGATAAACCCAAAACTCTTCCGACATCTCTTAATGCCATTCTAGCTTTGAATTTTCCAAATGTTATGATGTGAGCGACACCATTTTTATACTTAGACTTCAAATATTCAAAAACCTTATCACGTTTCTCCTCACAAAAATCTATGTCAAAATCTGGCATGGAGATTCTGTCAGGATTGAGAAATCTCTCAAATATTAAATCAAATTCTATTGGATCAAGATCAGTTATTTCAAGACTATAAGCTACTAGTGAACCAGCTCCAGAACCTCTACCTGGTCCTACAGGAATTTTATTTTTTTTTGACCATTTTATATAATCAGAAACTATCAAAAAATAACTGGAATAATTCATCGAATTAATAATATTTATTTCATGATCAAGTCTATCGAGATAAATCTTTTTAATAACCTCCTTATTTTTTGATTTATTTTTAAGATAAATGTGGTTATTCAATCTTTTTTCTAAACCAAGTTTTGCCTCTTCTCTCAAATTTTTTTCTACATTGTTATCTTTTTTAGTATTTAATTTTGGTAAATTTGGACTTGATTTTTTTAATTTATAACTAAATCTATAAGGAAAATTATAATTATTTTCTAAAGCCTCTGGAATATCTTTGTAAATTTCACATAACTCTTGTGAATTTTTATAATAATGTTCTGAACTCAATTTATCTCTACTTTTATCATTAATAAAATTTTTATTACCGATACAGGTTAATGCATCGTGCGCTTCGGCCATATCTTTTGTAAGGTAATATACTTCTTGGGAAGCAATTATAGGAATTTCTTTTTTTGTAGATATTTTTAGTAAAAAATTTTCGAAATCATTTTCATGCTCATCATTATGCCTTTGTATTTCTAAATAAAATCTGTCCTTGAACTTTTGGTGTATCGATAAAATTATTTTCTCGAGATCGTTTAACTTATTAAGTCTAAAAAGACCTCCAAAAAAATCTTTTACGCCTCCAGACAAAACTATTATTCCCTCATTCATTTCAAGAAGATCCTCAATTTTGCAGTGAGGTTCGTCAATTGGGTCAATTTCAATATAGCTTTTTGATGATAGTTTGCTGAGATTTTTAAACCCATTTTCAGTCGCTGCAAAAATTGGAATTTTTGAAATATATTCACCTAATTTGAAATTGATCTGAGTTCCAACTATTGGTTGGGTTCCAACTTTACTTATTTTTTCTGAAAATTCTAAAGCTCCGCAAAGATTAAAACTGTCGCAAAGACCTACAGATTTAATATTATTTTTTTTACAAAAATCTGCGAGTTCATCTATTTTTATAGCTCCTTCGCATATTGAGTATTGTGAGTGAATTTTAAAATTATTGAATTGATTTTCATTTTTTTCCATTACTTCTTAATAACTTAGAATTAAAAATACTCAACTTATAATCTGCCATGTTAGCAAGTTCTCTATTATGAGTTGCAAACAAAATAGCTTTATTTTTTTTTTGAAGATTTTTAAAGTAATTAAAAACATTTTTTGAAGTTTTTCTATCTAAGTTCCCAGTTGGCTCATCAGCTAAAATTAAATTGGTATCTGAGATTATGGACCTTGCTATTGCAACCCTTTGTTGCTCACCGCCTGACAGTTCACTGGGAAAATGATTGGCTCTATTATTTAGTTTAACTTCCGATAGAATTTTAAGACCTTTATCTTTGGCTCTTTGATTGATATCTCCTTTAATATAAAGAGGCATTAATATATTTTCTAATGCTGTAAAATCATTAAGTAAATTATTATTTTGAAAGATAATTGAAATTTTTTCTCTTCTGACCTTATCTTTTTCGTTTTCTGACATTTTTCCCGTATCGCGTTTTGATAAATAGATTTTTCCTTTGTTTGGTTCTTCTAATAACGCCAACATATGCAAAAATGTTGATTTTCCGGATCCAGATGGTCCAACTAGAGCAATCAAATCTCCTTTTTTAATATTTAGATTTATATTATTAAACAAATTTATTCTTCTGTCTCCACTAAAGAAAGTTTTTGAAATATTTTTTAACTCAAGTAAATTATTAGTCATATTTAAGTGAATTCATAATATTTTTTTTTGTTATAAAGTATGCTGGAAACAAAGAGGACAATGCTGTAACTATGATTGAAAATAAAAAAATTATTGTTAGTGACGATAGATTAATTTCACTTGGCATTTTTTCTAAAATATAAATATCCGAAGGAAATATATTAATATTTAAAACTTCAGATAAAAATAATCTTATTTCTTCAATATAAATAGAAAAAATTACACCTAATAATATTCCAGTAAGAGTAGCTAAAAACCCAATAGAAAATCCTGTTAAAAAGAAAATTTTCTTGATAGCAAAATTACTTAACCCAAGGCATTTCAAAATGGCTATTTCTTTAGTTTTGTTTTTAATTAAAATTGTTAATCCTGAAATAATATTAAAAGCTGCAACTATTATAATTAATGTAAGTATTAAAAACATTACATTTCTCTCAACTTTTAAAGCACTAAAAAATGATTTGTTTAAATCAGACCAAGTATAAACAAATTTATTTGGGTCTAAATTTATAATTTTTTCTTTTAAATCATTAGCTTCTAATGGATTATTCAGATAAATATCTAAATTTATATTCTCAGGTGACCTATCAAAAAAATTTAAAGTATCATTTAAATTTAAAAAAATAAGTTTTTTGTCAAACTCGTAAAAACCGCTATTAAATATTCCAACTACCTTAAAAGACTCTTGTTTAGGAACAGATCCTATTGGTGTTGTAATATACGATGTGGAAATTAGATTGACTTGATCATTAATTTTTAAATTTAAGTCGAAGGCTAACTCATTACCAACGATAATTGTATTTTTTGAAAAATTTTTAGGATTTCCTATCGTCAGATTTTTACTTATGTTACTTTTCAAAAAATCTTCTTTATGCGCGCCTTTAATTAAAACGCCTGTAGTATTTGCTCTGCTTAATATAATTCCCTCGCCATTAACTGATCTTTGAATTTTTAAATCTTTCTTAAGATTTGTAACCTTTAATTCATATTCTTTAGTAATCTTTCCGTTAGTCGCCTCTACTACAATATGAGGGTTCAAACCTAGAATTTTGTTGGTTAAGTCTGTTCTAAAACCGTTCATTACCGACATTACTATAATCAAAACCGCGACGCCAAGCATAATTCCAAGAAAAGAAAAAACTGAGATTACTTTTAAAAAGCCCTCTTTTCTTTTCGGTCTTAAATTTCTTAGGGCAATTAATTTATCAAGTTTTGTGAACAACTTATTTTTTGAGTTTAAGTTTTATATTCTGTAAATCGATGACTGAACTCTCTCCATTTACTTCTCGAAATTCAAATTTGTTATCTGATGATTTTGATCCAATTATAATTTGATAAGGAACACCTAATAAATCGTGTTTATTAAACTTATTGGACATACTTTCATCAGTATCATCTAATAATACGTCAATATTTTGTTTTTTAAGCTCTGAGTAAATATTCTCTGCTTTCGTAAGACTATCCTTATTGTTTTTATTTATCATAGGTATGATAGAAACATCAAAAGGAGAGATTTCTTTGGGCCATTTCATTTTATTGTTGTTAAATTTTGCCTCAATTACGGCTGCTACAAGTCTGGAAACTCCAATTCCGTAAGATCCCATCTTTATATTGGTTTTATTTCCCTCTTTTGAGTCTATAAGACAATTTAATGGTTTTGAGTATTTGTCTGAAAAATAGAATATATGACCTACCTCAATACCTTTCGTTATTATTTGATTATTTTTTTTTACATTATTATCAAATTCATTTTTATTAAATTTTTCGTCTGTGACAGCATAAACTTTTGAAAAATCTTGCCTCATTTTTTCAAGAGAGATATCATTATCTTTGTATTTACTCGGATTTATTTCAAATATACTTTTATCAGCGTAAATTTTGCTCTCACCTGTATCTGCCAGAATAATAAATTCGTGGGATAGATCTCCGCCAATAGGTCCGGTTTCTGCTGCCATAGGAATGGCCTTTAGTTCCATTCTCTCAAAAGTTTTTAAATACGCATAAAACATTTTATTATAAGATTTTTTTGCAGACTCATCGTCAATATCAAATGAGTATGCGTCTTTCATATAAAATTCTCTACAACGCATTACTCCGAATCTCGGTCTAATTTCATCTCTAAATTTCCATTGAATATGATAAAGTAATTGAGGCAAAGATTTATACGATTTAATACTTGATCTAAATATTTCTGTAATGAGTTCTTCATTTGTCGGTCCATATAACATTTCTCTACCTTGACGATCCTTAATTCTCAACATTTCTTGACCATAATCGTCGTACCTACCACTTTCCTTCCATATATCTGCAGATTGTATAGTGGGCATTAACATTTCCTGAGCTCCAATTTTATTTTGTTCTTCTCGAACTATATTTTCAATTTTTTTCATCACCTTAAAACCTAAGGGTAGCCATGAGTAAATACCCGCTGCTGATTGTTTAATCATACCTGTTCTTAACATCAATTGATGAGATTTAATTTTTGCTTCTGATGGAAGGTTTTTTGTAAAGGGTAAAAATAATTTAGATAAATACATTATTCCAATAATTCTCTGATATTAAGATATTGTCTTTCTACCATAAAATATATGATTATGAAAATTATTGTCGTAATTAAAGTTGTATAAAAAAACTTTTTACCAATTTTAGGGTTTTTTGGTGACCCTGGATCTATTCCAGCAATTGTATCTTCAAATTTTTTATTTTTATGGCTTATGCCTATTGGCAATGATGCGAAGAATACAATCCACCAAATACATATATAAATTACTATTGAGCCAGTTAGAGACATTAAATTCTTACTATATTAATATTTGTAAAAGGTTTTTTTCCAGTTTTTTCTTTAAAAATTTTTCTACAGTTTTGTTTTATAGTCTCAATAAGATTTTTTTCTTGATTTTTATTATTTATAGAAAAGGTTCTACATGTATTAGTTATCATATCCTCAATGTCATAGATAAAATTCTCAGATTTGTCATTTTTAGGTATTCCCTTAAAAGATATTACGGGCCTTTTAATTTTTCCATTATTTGTGACTATTAAGGTAATTTCCAAATATCCATTCAATGATAAATTTTTTCTCTCTTTTATCGATGATGAATCTGAGCTAACAGCTATATTGCCATCTAAAAACATTTTTCCAGAAGGAGCCTTGTCAATTATTTCTGCATTTTTTTTTGGATTTATCTTTATGATATCACCATTTTCAATTTGAAGAGAAAAAGGCACCTGCATCTCTTTAGCAAATGAAATATGCTCTTTCATATGTCTGTGTTCTCCATGAACCGGTATAACACAATTAGGTTTAATCCAATCGTACATGTCCTTTAAATCATCTCTATTGGGATGCCCAGAAACATGTACAAATGCATTTTCTTCAGTTATTAAATTAATATTCTTTTTTACGATTTCATTCTGTAATCGATAAAGTTTTTTTTCATTACCTGGGATCATTTTCGATGAAAATATTACACTATCGCCCTCCTCCATATAAACATCTGGATGGGTATCACTAATTATTCTACTCATAGCTCCCATTGGTTCTCCTTGGCTTCCAGTGCACAATAATATTATTTTATCTTTTTTGATTTTACTTGAGTCTCTAGCATCTATGGGTTCTAAAACATCAGAAAGATAACCGCATTGCTTTGCTGCCTTATAAATTCTATGCATTGATCTACCTACTAAACAGATGTTCCTTCCGGTTTTTTTGGCACAATAAAAAATAGTTTCCATTCTCGCTACATTCGATGCAAAAGAGGTAATTATTACTCTGTTTTTTTGTTTCGCAATAATATCTAAAAGACTTTCACGAACCGAAAGCTCAGATCCAGCTCTTCCAGGGTTAAGCACATTGGTAGAGTCACAAATCATTGCTATCACACCTTTTTGTCCAATAGCTTTAAGTTTTTCTTTATCGATGTTTCCACCTATCAGAGGATTTGGATCTATTTTCCAGTCTCCAGTGTGCAAAATTGTTCCAATTGGGGTTTGTATACTAAGCCCATTAGGCTCTAAGATTGAATGGGTCAGTGTTACAAAATCAATTTTAAATGGTCCCAAAATAATCTCACTATTCAATTTAACTAGTTTAATTTTATTTGAAATATCAATTTTTTTTTCTTTAAATTTTTCTTGGACTAAGATTGCGGTAAAAGGAGTAGCGTAAATATCACAATTTAATTGAGGCCAAATATGAGCTACGGCTCCAATGTGATCTTCATGAGCGTGTGTCAACACTATACCAAGTAAATCATCTTTTTTGTCTAATAAGAAACCGGGATCAGGATAAATTAAATCAATGCCTGGAGCCGAGTCATCTGCAAAAGAAACACCAATATCAACTATAATCCACTTTTTATTGTTTTCATTTCCAAAAGCATAAAGATTCATGTTCATGCCAATTTCACCTGAACCTCCTAATGGGCAAAATATTAATTCATTGTTCATATTCTTCTTTCGCAACTTTAAGTAATCCTAACATAGTTAAATCTTTATCAATTTTTACTTTGTAATCTAATGAATTCTTGAACAAATGGGCTAAACCTCCGGTAAGTATTATATCAAATTTTTTTCTTTTATTTTTAAGTATTAATTTAATAATATTGTTAATCAAACCAATATATCCCCAAAAGAAACCTGATCTAACGGCCTCCTTTGTATTTTTGCCTACAACGGCTTTTATTTTTTTAAGTTTAATTGGATTTATGAGAGATGCTTTTGTAAATAAAGATTCTAACGATAATTTTACACCTGGTGATATTAGACCACCATAATATTGATTTTTAATAATTACATCAAAAGTTGTGGCTGTTCCAAAATCTATTACAATATAGTTTTTGTATTTATCAACACCTATAGCATTAGCAATCCGATCTGATCCAACATATTTTTTATTCAGTTTAATCTTTAAATATTTTTTGAGATTG
>CACGLI010000022.1 GCA_902573865.1 uncultured Pelagibacteraceae bacterium | reverse complement strand
TTTTTTTGAAAATATTGAAAAATGTGTTGTTTTATATCCCTCAATTTTTGGTGATTGACTTAAGTTAATTCCTATTCCGACGATAATGTATTTTTTTTTATTTAAAAATAATGTTTCTTGTAAAATACCACAAAATTTCTTGTTATCTATAAGCAAATCATTAGGTTTTTTTATTCTTATTTTTTTTTCCGTGAACTCTTTCAATGCGCTTTTGATAATCAAACAATTCATCTTAGTAACTTTTTGTAATGAATATTTTTTATTTACCTCAAAAACTAAACTCATAAAGATATTTCCCCTTAAAGAAATCCATTTATTTTTTGATCTTCCTCTCCCTCTAGATTGGTGGTTAGCTACTATAATTGATTGTGAAAATTTTTTTTTTTTTAAAAGATTAATTGCATAATTATTGGTACTATCTACGCTATTTAATTTTATTAGATTAAATCTCATATATTAAAAATAGAGATTATAATATTGTTAAAAATAGATGGGTATAAAAATAAAGTTGCCAAAAAAATACAACTAATAATCATAACAGTTGAAGAGTTTAGGTCTTTCACTTGGTCAAACTCTCTTTTATTATCATCAAAATAAATTAATTTAATAATCTTTAGGTAATAAAAAGCCGAAATAACAGTTGTGATTAGCCCAACTATAGCTAGAAAATATAGTTCACTTTCTATTACCGCGATAAATACATAAAATTTTGCAAAAAAACCTCCTAAAGGGGGTATACCAGCTAAAGAGAAAAAAATTATTAAAAAAGCAAACGCTAAAAAAGGATTGTTTCTTGATAAACCAGATAAGTCATCTATTGTCTCTGTGTAAGAAGAATTTACTCTCATAAAATATAAACAAGAAAAAGCTCCTAAGTTCATAATTACATATATTGTTAAATAAATTATTGAAGATGAGTAACCATTTATCTCTCCAGTAGATATACCAGCTAAAATGTATCCTATGTGACCTATCGAACTGTAAGCCAAAAGTCTTTTGATATTTGTTTGCCCTATTGCTGCGACAGCACCAAGAATCATTGAAGCGATGGACAAAAATATCACAATTAGCTGCCACTCTGATAAAATCATTTTAAAAGGAACATCCATAAACCTAATTATAACTGCAATGCCAGCAATTTTCGGAACGACGGCAAAAAAGTTTGTTACTGAGGTTGGTGAACCTTCGTAAACATCTGGTGTCCACATATGAAATGGAACAGCAGATACTTTAAAAGCTAGGCCAACAATTATAAATACGGTGGCAAATAGTGCTCCTATATTATTATCAGAAAGTTGTGTTTGTATAATTTCATAATTAGTAGATCCAGTGAAACCATAGAGAAGTGAACATCCGTACAATAAAAGCCCTGATGATAATGCGCTAAGAACAAAATATTTTATTCCAGACTCGGTTGATCTTAAATCAGATCTATTTATAGAAGCTAAAATATAGAGAGCTAAAGACTGTAGCTCAAGACCTAAATAGAATAATATTAAATCGTTTGCACTTACCATAAAAAACATACCAAGAATTGATAATAAAATTAAAATTGGATACTCAAATTTTGAAATTTTTATATTATTAATGAAGTTTTGAGTTGTAGATAAAACAAAAATTGAACTTACTAAGATTAAAATTTTAATAAAATCTGAAAACTTATCTTTAGAAAAAGATCCTAAGAAGACTTTTTCAGAGTTATCGAGTGAATTAAATATAATTGCTATAGTAATAAATAAAATCGATAAACAAAGTTTATTAACTAGATTATAAGAATTTTTAATAAATACTCCAATCATAAGTACTGACATAATTCCTAAAGATAAAAAAACTTCTGGGTAAAGTGCGCTTATATTATTCATTCTAAATTTGATATTTTTTGAGCGATTTCATTTTCATAGTTATAAATCAAATTGTTAACAGAAATATCTACTGTATCTAAAATTAAATTAGGGTAAAAACCAAGTGTGATAGTTATTATTGCTAATATACTAAGTAAAACTAATTCTGACTTATTAACGTCTGACAATTTTTTAACTTTATCATTAGTTATTTGACCAAATATTACTTTTTTAGCTAACCAAAGCATATATGCAGCTCCTAAGACCACTCCAATTGTTGCTAACAAAGCAACTAAATAATTTTTAGTAAAAGCTCCTACTAAAACTAAAAACTCTCCTATGAAACCGCTTGTCCCGGGTAATCCAAGAGAAGCTAAAGTAAAAATTATAAAAATTAAAGAAAATTTTGGTAAATAATTTACAACTCCACCATAAGATTTTATTTCTCTAGAATGCATTCTGTCGTATAGAACACCGACACATAAAAATAATGCTGCTGATATAATGCCGTGACTAATCATTTGAAACATGCTTCCTTCTATTCCCTGTTTAGTAAATGTAAAAATACCCAAAGTAACATAGCCCATGTGGGCAACTGAGGAATAAGCAATTAGTTTTTTCATATCGTTTTGCATTAATGCTACTAGTGAAGTGTATATAATAGCTATTACACTTAAACTATAAACTAACGGTGTAAAAAATTCAGATCCAAATGGAAACATTCCAACAGAAAATCTAAGAAATCCATAGCCTGCCATTTTCAAAAGGATTGCAGCAAGAATTACCGACCCTGCAGTAGGTGCCTCTACATGAGCATCTGGTAGCCATGTATGCACTGGCCACATTGGCATCTTTACAGCAAATGAGCTAAAGAAAGCTAACCATAATATATTTTGGTACTCTTTTGGAATTTTAATTTCATAAATCTGAAGTAAGTCAGTTGTTCCAGTTAAAGTATAAATGCTTATTATGGCTACCAACATTAAAACTGATCCTAGTAAAGTAAAAAGGAAAAATTTATAAGCTGAGTAAACTCTTCTTGGCCCTCCCCATATTCCAATAATAAGAAACATTGGTATTAAGCCTGCCTCAAAAAAAAGATAAAATATAACTAAATCCAATGAACAAAAAACTCCAATCATAAAAGTTTCTAGAACAAGAATAGCAATTAAAAATTCTTTTAACCTTACTTTTACTGAGTTTATGCAAGATATAACACAAATAGGAGCAATTAACGCTGTAAGGACAATGAACAAAATTGAAATCCCGTCAATACCTAATTTAAATTTTATGTATCCACTTATCCAATTTTTTTCTTCTACAAATTGAAAACCTTGAAAATTATTTTCAAATGACCACCATAAAAATATGCAAAGTAGTAAATTTACAAATGTTGTAAGAATAGAGATGTAAATAGCTCCAATATCATTTTTTGATCTTGAAAAAAAAACAAAAAATGAGCCAAGCAATGGTAAGAAAATTATTAAAGACAATATTGGGAAATTCATCATTTCAAAATAAAATAAGTTATTAATAGAGAGAGACCAATTAGCATTACAAATGCATAATCATATATATACCCACTTTGGAGTTTAGTAGATTTGTTGGATATATATTTTACAACTTTAGAGATCCCATCAGGTCCAAATCTATCAATAATCCCTATATCTCCTTTTTTCCAAAGTAAGTTTCCAATTCTTTTAGTAGGTTTAACAAATATGAAATCGTATAACTCATCAATATACCACTTATTTAATAAAAAATTATACAAAGGTAAATTAGTTCCTTTTAAATTTTTAATAATCTCAGTATTTTTAAGAAAGTAATAATAAGCAACTGGTATTGCCATAACAACTATTATTGGAGTTAAAACTAAAAGCCATAACGGTATAGTATAATGATCTAACTGGTTAAGGAAAAATATTGAGTTTTTCCAAAAATTTGTATTATGTCCGATAAAAATATCTTTGAAAAAATATCCTGCAAAAATTGCCCCAGATGCGAGAATGATTAATGGCACAATCATTACCAAAGGAGACTCATGAATTTTATCTTTAGTCAAACTTCCATTATATTTCCCAAAAAATGTTTTAAATAACAAACGCCACGAATAAATTGAGGTCAGAAAAGCTGTTATTATTCCAACTGCAGCTGCATAGTTTCCAATTGATGAATTTTTTAGAAATGCGAATTCTATTATAGCATCTTTAGAATAGAAACCTGACAAAAATGGAAATCCAGTTAAAGCTAAAGTTCCTATCAAAAATAAAATAAAAGTGTAAGGTATTTTTTTCCAAACCCCTCCCATATTTCTTATATCTTGTTCATTGTTTAAAGCATGTATTACAGATCCTGCACCTAGAAATAATAGTGCCTTGAAAAAAGCATGAGTAAACAAATGAAACATAGCTACATGGTATGCACCAACTCCTGTTGCAAAAAACATATAGCCTAATTGGCTACAAGTTGAATATGCGATAATTTTTTTAATATCGTTTTGAACAAGAGCAACAGAAGCAGCAAATATTGCAGTAATCATTCCTATTATTGCTACAATGTTAAGGGCGGTAGTTGAATATTCATAGATCGGCGAACACTTTACTACCAAAAAGACTCCAGCTGTTACCATAGTCGCTGCATGAATTAATGCCGAAACTGGAGTTGGTCCCTCCATAGCATCTGGTAACCATGTGTGTAATAAAAATTGAGCCGATTTTCCCATTGCACCAATGAAAAGGCTAAAACAAATTAGAGTAATTAGATTAATTTCAAATCCAAGAAACTCTATAATTTTGTCCTTATTTTCAGGTATAACTGAAAAAACTTCGTCAAAATTAATTGTATTAAAAAAATAAAAAATTAAAAATATACCTATTGCTAAACCAAAGTCTCCGATACGATTTACTATAAAAGCTTTTATTGCTGCGTTATTTGCTGACTCTTTTTTATACCAAAAACCAATAAGTAAATACGAACACAAACCAACACCTTCCCAGCCAAAAAATAGTTGTAAAAAATTATCTGAAACTACCAACATTAACATTGCAAAAGTAAACAGTGACAGATAGGACATGAATCTTGGCTTGTGTGGATCATGGCTCATATAACCAATTGAATAAATATGAACTACAGCTGAAACAGAAGTTACTACAACTAACATTACGGAACTCAAAGGATCAATATTTATTGACCAATTTGCTTTAAAATCACCTGAACTTATCCATTCAAAAATTAAATAGTTACCGTAATTATTGTTTGTTATTCCGTCAAAAAAAATAAAAATAGAAATAACCGCAGAGATAAAAACTAAAGATGAGGAGAGAATTTGAGAAAATAGATTTCCTAAAGACTTTCCAAAATAACAAATTATTGAGCTGATAAGTGGCAAAAATACTAAAGCGTAAGGCATTTATCCTTTCATTTGGTTTATATCTTCTACTCTAATTGATCCCCTGTTTCTATAGTAGACAACAATAATTGCTAATCCTATTGCAGCTTCAGCTGCTGCAACAGTAAGTATTAGCATTGTAAAAATTTGACCTAATATATCTCCTGTAAAAATTGAAAAAGATATTAGATTTATATTGACTGCCAACAAGATTAATTCGATGGACATTAAAATTACAATTACATTTTTTCTATTTAGAAAAATACCAATTATACCTAGAAAGAAAATAATAGCACCAAGCGTCAAATAATGTCCAAGTCCAACTTCAATCATCTACTTTTACTCCTTTTTCAAATGGAACTTCTTTTAGTTCGACGGCTGTTAGTTTTTCTCTAGATATCTGATCAATATAACTTTGTCTTTTTAAATTCTCTCTTTTGCTATAAGTGAGTAATATTGCACCAATCATTGAAAGCAAGAGTATGATACCCGATATTTGGAAATATAAAAAATACTCTGTATACATAACATTTCCAATTTCATGAGTATTTGAATACTCACTATTTAAATTTAAAGTAGAGCTGGACATTAAATTATCCTTATATTTCCACCCCCCCACTACAACAAGTAATTCTAAAAATATTAAAACACTAAATAACAACCCTGCAGGAATATGAGTTGATTTTTTTCCCATAAACCATGATTGTTTTTGATCGGAAACATTGAGCATCATCACAACAAATAAAAATAAAACCGCAACTGCACCGACATAAACGATTAATAAAATCATTCCTAAAAACTCTGCCCCAATCATTATAAAAAGACAACCTACAGAGATAAAATCTAAGATTAAAAAGAAAACTGAGTTTATAGTGCTCCTTGATGTTATAACCATCAGAGCAGAAAAAATTGCAATTATAGAAAAAAAATAAAAAAAGATTGCATGAGTGATCATTTATCTGTAAATTTTATCTAATTTGATATTTTTACTCAAAACTTCTTCCCACCTATCGCCATTATCAAGTAATTTTTTTTTATTATAATAAAGCTCTTCTCTAGTTTCGGTGGCAAATTCAAAATTTGGTCCTTGAACTATTGCATCTACAGGACAAGACTCTTGACATAATCCACAATATATACATTTAAGCATATCTATATCGTATCTTGTTGTTTTACGACTTCCGTCTTCCTTCTCCTCTGACTCAATAGTAATTGCCTGAGCAGGACATACTGCCTCGCATAACTTACAAGCTATACACCTTTCCTCTCCATTTGGATATCTTCTAAGAGCATGTTCTCCCCTAAATCTCGGACTTATTGATCCTTTTTCAAAGGGATAATTTATTGTTTTTTTTGGTTTGAATATCTCTATTGTCGCCTTTGTCAATGCTTTAATAAATTCTACTAGAAATATAGTTTTAATAATTCTATCAAACTTCATTATATTTTTCCTTTAGGTAATAAGTCGAAATAAACTAAAAAACTAGCTGTCAGCACAACATAAAGTAAAGAAAAAGGTAAAAAAATCTTCCATCCTAAACGCATTAGCTGATCATAACGATATCTTGGAACTATAGCTTTAATCATAGCGAATAAAAAAAATAAAAATAAAATTTTTAGCACCATCCAAATAGGTGATGGAATTAAATTAAATGGGGCAATATCAAATAATGGTAACCACCCTCCTAAAAATAGTATCGAACCTAAAGCACACATTAATAATATATTTGCGTATTCACCTAGCCAAAACATTGCATACATCATTCCTGAATATTCTGTTTGATAACCGGCTACTAATTCAGCTTCCGCCTCTGGTAGATCGAATGGAGGACGATTTGTCTCTGCTAATGCTGATATAAAAAATATTACAAACATTGGAAACAACGGTAAAACGAACCATACTTGAGTTTGGGCTAGGACTATATCTTTTAAATTTAAAGATCCTACACATAGGAGCACATTAATTATAATTATCCCAATTGAAACTTCATAAGAAACCATTTGGGCCGCCGATCTTATAGCTCCCAAGAAGGGATATTTTGAATTAGATGCCCAACCTCCCATAATTATTCCATAAACTCCTAATGAAGATATTGCAAAGATATAAAGTATCCCGACATTGATATCAGCAAGAACAAAATTTTCACTCATTGGAATTACAGCCCAGGCAATTAATGCTAAGGTCATTGTAATTATGGGCGCTAAGATAAAAATTATTTTATTTGCACTAGCTGGCACAATTATTTCTTTTAAAAAATATTTTAGTGCATCAGCTAAAGTTTGAAATAATCCAAAAGGCCCTACAACATTTGGACCTCTTCTTTTTTGAACTAAACCCCAAACTCTTCTATCAAACCAAACTATCATGGCAACAGAAACTAGCACTGGTATTAACACAAATACTATTCTATAAACTTGATTTAAAAAAGGTAGGATGGACTCAATCATTTACAATTTCCTTAAATTTTTGATTTCATTCGAGCTTCTCTGCACTCGCTCATAGTTTTAGAAGATCTAGAAATACTGTTAGTAAAATAATAATCGACTTTATCAATCTTTAATTCCTCATCAAAAAATTCATTAATTATTTTGTTTGATTTTAAAGAAATTTTTTTCGGTAAATTTTCATAGCCAGAAAAATTTGCAATCTTATTTACCGCCTCATTTCTTATATCACCAAACTTATTGAAAAGTTTCTTGTTAAACAGTAGTAAATTTAGTTCATTAAGTATTTGATAATCTTCCTTTGCTAAACCAGGAGGGTAAGATGCTTTTTTACACTCTTGGACCCTTCCCTCTAAATTCGCATACAATCCATTTTGCTCTGTATAAGCAGAACCAGGAAGAATAACATCCGCAATTTCAGCACTTCTATCTCCATGGCTACCTTGATAAACTATAAACATGTCATCTTTGTTTATCTTTATGTTGTCTGAGCCTAATAAATACAAAAATTTAAATTTTTTGTTATTTAAATTAGAAAAAAAACTTTCCTTATTAGGTGTGTTTTCAATCAATCCCATATCTAAAGCACCAACACTTGATGCGTTTCTATGAAGGATGTTTAACGCATTCCAATCATCATTGATAAAACCATTCTTAATTAAATACTCTTTAATCTCTTCGAAGATATATCCTCCGCTTTTTAATTCAAGGGCTTCCTCTCCAATGATTACTAAAGGTTTTTTTGCTTTTTTAAATATTTCTGAAAATTTACCAGTTCCTTTTAAAAAATCTTTAATATCTGAAGTACTGTTGCCTAAAACTTGATAGCTGTAAGTTAAATCGCCTGGATTTCCAAAAGAAAACACCTTTAAAGAATTTTGAATTGTTGCTTTTCTAATTCTTGCATTTAACATTGTTGCTTCAAGGCGAGGATTACATCCGATTAACAAAACTAAATCAGCAGATTCTAATCCTAAAATAGACGTATTAAACAAATAATTTTCTCTATTAGAGGTATTGTAATATCTGTCTTTTTCTCTAAATTCCAAATGTTTGCTTCCCAAGTTGTTAAAGATTTTTTTTAAAGAATATATACTTTCAATATTAGCCATGTCTCCAACATGACCTGCTATCTCTTCTTTTTTTAACTTTTTAATTTGATTAGCTATAATGTTTAAGGCTTCTTCCCAAGTTGTTTTTTTCAGCTTGCCATCTTTTTTTATATAAGGGGCATCTAATCTTTGATTTAACAATCCATCACAAGAGTATCTTGTTTTATCAGATATCCATTCCTCATTTATACTTTCATTTAATCTTGGTAAAACTCGCTTAACCTCCCATCCATAAGTATCTATTCTGACATTGGAACCTACAGCGTCCATTACGTCAATACTTTCTGTTTTTTTTAACTCCCAAGGTCTAGCTTCAAAAGCATAGGGTTTTGATGTTAATGCACCAACTGGACATAAATCAATTACGTTTCCAGATAATTCTGACTCCATTGACTTTTCTAAATAAGTCGTGATTTCAGTATTTTCTCCTCTACCAATTGCACCTAACTCTG
>CACGLI010000021.1 GCA_902573865.1 uncultured Pelagibacteraceae bacterium | reverse complement strand
TATGTATTATTGCAGGCGTTTGATATAGACCTCATCAAACCTGGTGATACCAAAAAAGAT
The DNA here is from genome assembly GCA_902573865.1 of uncultured Pelagibacteraceae bacterium. GTDB lineage: Bacteria > Pseudomonadota > Alphaproteobacteria > Pelagibacterales > Pelagibacteraceae > Pelagilacustribacter. The sequence continues at coordinate 9,803 of CACGLI010000021.1, read as the reverse complement.
GAAGTTTCTACTTCTGAAATAAAAGTTTCTGAAAAAACAGATGAAATCAAAAATGAGGTGGTTGTTGAAAAACCAAAAGAAGAAGTAAAAATTGAAGAACCGAAAGTAGAAGAAAAAGTTGAAGAACCTAAAGAGGAAGTAAAAGTTGAAGAACCGAAAGTAGAAGAAAAAGTTGAAGAACCTAAAGAGGAAGTAAAAGTTGAAGAACCTAAGGAACAATCTAGCCAGGTTGCCTCGTCAGAAGCTCAAACTGAAAACAATTTACAAGAGGAAAATGTTAATAGCGATGAAACTGAATCGAGTACAAATTGGTTGTTAATTGCGCTTTATATCTTCATAGGTTTATTCATTTTAGCAACGATTTCATATTTCTTTACTAACAGGAGTAAATCAAAACAACGGGCTGGAAATGATGTAGAGACAACTAATCAAAATCAAGAGTATTCCAACCAAAATCAAGATTATACTAACCAAAATAATGAAAGTCCTTCACAAGAAGTCTCGCAAAACCAGAACGAGACAAACGACATTGAAGAAAATCAAACAAAGACTAGCGAAGAAGAGGACCCAAATAAAAATAATTAGTTTTGGCGCGCCCTGAAGGATTCGAACCTACGACCCTCGGTTTAGAAAACCGATGCTCTATCCAACTGAGCTAAGGGCGCAATAATAATGTTATATAATTAAAAACATACTAAATGGTCAATATAAATCGGTGTCTTAATGCCAAATTTTTCTGATTTCTCATGTTGATGAATATGATGTGAGTGTACAAACACAGGCAAATGTTCACCGTTAGCTGTTTTTAAAGTATAAACAAAATTTGTTCCTCGGAATTTTCTATCAACAACTTCTAACTTAAGAGGACTTTGATCATCATGAATTAAATCTTCAGGTTGTAGAAGTAGCCTTACTTTTGATCCTGAGGAGAATTTGTTGGACAACTTTCCTCTTATTTCACCAAGTGTTTTATGATTTAATCTATGGACAGCACAATCACTATCAACAACATCTACATCAATAAATACACCTTTATTTAAAAAATTTGCTACTGCCACTGAATTTGGTTCGTGATGAACATTATAAGGGATATCGTATTGTTTTAATTCTTGATTAAGTATAATTCCACACTTATCAGCTATCGAAAATGCCTCGTACGAGTCATGAGTTACTATAATCGTAGTTAAATTAATTCTTTTTAAAAGTTTTTTTACTGAAACTTGTATTTCTTCCTTTAAACTTTGATCAATATTTGAAAAAGGTTCATCTAAAAGGAGCAAATCTGGTTTTGAAACTAATGATCTCGCTAGTGACACCCTTTGTGCTTCTCCAGCACTTATTTGATGTGGAAATTTTTCTAAGATAGACTCAATATGTAGTAATTTAATTACTTCATTAACATCAATACTTTTCCCGTCACCGTTTGATCTTTTTTTCCCAAAATTTATGTTATCTATTATTTTATAATTTGGGAAAAGAGAGTTGTCTTGAAATGATAAAGCAACATTTCTTTTTTCAGGTTCTATATGAATGTCATTTGAAGCTAAAATTTTCCCCTTAAGAAGTATTTTACCGCCGTTCAATTTTTGCAAACCTGCTATAGTTCTAAGAATTGTAGTTTTACCTACGCCAGATGGTCCTAGTAGGGAAATAATTTCACCTTGATTTTTAATTAAAAGATTTACGTTATTTACTTTATTTTTTTCACTGGCTTTAAAATAACCATTTTTAATTTCTAAAAAATTATAATCCATGTAGAGATTATATTAATTTTTCTTAGAAAGTATATATCTTGATGAAAGTAAAATTAAAAGACTCGACCAGAAAATAAGAAATAAAGATGGTAAAGCAGCTGCTTCAAGTAGATCTTGGGAAGCGTAAACATAGGCTTGAGTCGCAAATGTCTCAAAATTAAATGGCCTCAATATCATTGTCATTGGAAGTTCCTTAATTACCTCAAGCGAGATTAGTAGAATAATTAAAACCATACTCGTTTTCAAGTGGGGGACATGTATTTTAAGAAATGTTTTAGTTTTTGAATACCCAAGTAAATAAGCACTTTCATCTATTGAATTATTAATTTTTTCATAACTTGATTTGATCCCGTTAAAAGACAAAGAAAAAAATCTTATAAAATAGGCAAGCAATAGACCAAATATGGATCCAATAAATATACTTTTTGTACTTGGAAAATTAAATGTCTCACTAAAAAAATCACTCATGTTTGAAAAAAAAGTTATAAAAGCTACAGCTAAAATAATACCAGGTATGGCATATCCCGAAACAGAAAAATTAGTTAAATAACTTAAAATTTTACTTTTTGAAACTCTACTGCCGTAATTAATAAATAAAGATACCAAAACTATAATAAGACTAGCTAATCCAACAAGCGATAGTGTGTTTAAATTTATTTTTAAGATATTGATATCTTGAATATATTTAGGAAATTTAAAAGTCCAATAAATCATTTGTGATACTGGAAATAAAAAACTAATAAAAAATAATAAACTACAAATTATTAATGGTAGAACGCATTTTTTTCCGGTTAAAGATATTTTACTTATTGGTTTAAAACCTCTAGCTGGTTGGTGGTATTTTGCTTCTCTCCTTGAATAAATTTCTATAGAAAACATAACTAGGATAAATATTAATAAAATTGAAGAAATTTGATTTGCTGAATTTAGATCGTCAAAGGAAAGCCAAGAATTATAAATTCCAGTGGTTAAAGTATTTACACTAAAAAAAGAAACAGTTCCAAAGTCAGACAAGCACTCCATCGAAACAAGTGCTAATCCAGCCACAATAGCTGGCCTAGCCAAAGGTAAAATAATTTTAAAAAAAGTTTCCTGCTCAGAAAGACCTAAATTCTTCCCTACCTCTATATAGTTACTTGATTGATAAAAAAAGGAAGCACGTGTTAAAACATAAACATATGGAAATAAAGAGAAAGAAATCGCTAAAATTGAACCAATAATACCGTCAATTTTTGGAATTACTGTATTATAATTACTTTCTCCAAAAAAATAAGTCATTAATGAGTATGCAGTACCAAAGTTTTCAAAAAAAGCTATGATTGAAAATGCGTATATATACCCAGGTACAGCAAAAGCTAAGATCAGAGCCCAGCTAAAAAAATTTGACAAAGGAAAATCATAAAAAGAAACAAAGTAGGCTGAGACGACGCCTAAAATAAAGGTAATCAGAATGACAAATATTAATATTGTAAATGAATTTAGAATGTACTCATAAAGAAAAGTATTTTTTAAAATTATAAAATAATTGCTTGTTTCACTGAAAAAACTAAAAAAAACTGTTATTATAGGAAGCGCTACTATTAAAGCAATAATAATTGAAGAAAAAAACCATATATTATATTTAGTCATTAATATTTTCTACACTATCATTTTTGTTTCTCTGGCTAAAGCGGCTTAAGTGTAGAATTATTAAGCTAGCATTTGAAACCAGAGAAATTGACGTCAAACTTTTAATCTTTCCTCTTAAACATTGAAGAAATAATTGTTTTGACTTCTTCAATTTTAATTTCAGAAACTTTTCTATTGGAAATTTTTTGTTCCATTTTTTTTGCTTCTGACATACAAGGCGAACAACCTATTTTTAATTTATTTAAATTAAATTCTTTTTTTATCGTTCGCCTCATATTTAACTAACTACTTCCAACCTGCAGCAGTCATGACTTCTAAAGCATCTGCCTGCCTTTTTCCGTAATTAACAACTTTTGTTTTTAGATCTTGTTTAAAATCTAATCCCATATTTACAACAAGTGGATGTGGTGAAACACCTTTGATCATCGGATACTCAAATGTATTGTTAACAATATGATTTTGAGCTTCTACACTTAGTAAAAACTCAACTAATTTGATTGCATTAGCTTTATTCGGCGCACCTTTTACAAGACCTGCACCACTAATATTCATATGAGTTCCTCGTCCATCTTGATTAGGAAAGAAAGGTTTCACTTTTTTGGCAGCTGCTTGTTGCTCTGCTCCTTTTTTTCCAGATAACATTAATGCCAAATAATATGTATTAGCTACAGCTATGTCAGCTTCTCCAGCTGCAACTGCAAGTATTTGAGCCCTATCATTGCCCTTTGGAGATCTAGCCATATTAGCTACCATCCCTTTTGACCAATCTGCGACTTTTCCTTTTCCATTATTTTTAATTAATGAAGCTACAAGAGACTGATTATAAATGTTGTTTGAAGCCCTTATTACTAGTCTGCCTTTCCATTTAGGATCAGCTAAGCTCTCATAAGTTAAACCTGCTAATTCTGCACCACTTACTCTCTCAGGCGCAAAGTAAACAATTCTAGCTCTTTTAGCTATGCCAGTCCATTTTGATGTTCTAAAGTTACTAGGCACAGCGGATTTAATGGCTGCGCTTGTTAACCCTCCTTGAAGATTGGCTTCAAAAGCTCCAAGTCGTCCAGCATCAGCTGTGATATAAAGATCAGCTTTACTGTCAGCTCCTTCTTCAATTATTCTTTTTTCTAAAGCACCAGATTTTCCTGAAACAATGTTTACTTTAATACCTGTTTTTGCAGTAAATTTTTCATAAAGTTGAACATCAGAGTCGTAATGCCTTGCGCTAAATATATTTACCTCATTCGCGAATAAGCTTCCTGTAAACGCAAATAATAATAAATATGTTATATATGTTAGTTTTTTCATTTCCCCCTATTTGATAATGATTATCATTATCTATACACTTGATAATGCAAATGATTATCAATGTCAATAAATTGCGAATGATTATTATTACCAAATAGTCGCAGTTAACACTTTATTATCCTCAATTATTAGGCATAAATAAAGTTATGAAGGTAGAAAAAATTATTAATAAAGATCTGAAGATTTTAGCAGAAGATAATCAAAATAAATTCATAAACAACAAGCCCTTTTCTCACATAATGTTTGAAAACTTTTTTGATGAGGGGTTTTTAACAGAAATATTGAATGAGTTTCCTGATTTAGAAAAAATGGATAATTCGATGGAATTTAATACTAAAAGTGACAAAAAAAAATTCGCTACAAATTTAGAATTCAATTATCCTGAGAAAATTCAAAATTTTATTTCTTTTTTAAACTCATATCAATTTATAGATTTTTTACAAAAGCTGACAGGAATAGAAGAAAAACTTATTCCAGACCCGTATTTTTTTGGTGGCGGACTACATCAGATTAAGAAAGGTGGATTTTTAAAAGTGCATGCAGATTTTAATTACCATCCACAAATGAAACTAGATAGACGATTAAATGTTTTAATCTATCTAAACAAGAATTGGAAAGATGAATATGGTGGTTGTTTAGAATTATGGGATAAGAATATGACGAAGTGTGAGCAAAAATTATCACCCAAATTTAATAACATGGTTGTTTTTAATACTAATGACTACAGCTTTCATGGCCACCCAGACCCTTTAAATTGCCCAGAAAATATTAATCGTAAGTCTATTGCATTATACTATTATTCAAATGGCAGACCTAAAAGTGAGATTAATCCCAATATGAGATTTCACAATACACTTTATAAAAATAGACAAAATTCAAAAGATGATATTGACGAGAGAATGCCGGAGTTCAAAAAATTATTTGGTAAACTCTACATAAGAAAAAAAGTAAAAATTTAATCTTTCTTCAACGGTATAGATGGATGCCTTGTAGTTGAGCTTACAATATTGACTGAAAGTTTCGCTTCTCTAAATATTATATATAAACCAGATAAAATTATTATTAAACTCCCAGCATATACATTTAATCCTGGTATATCTTTAAAGACTAAATATCCTAAAATACCTCCGGCTACAATTTGAATGTATTGAGCAGAAGCAAATATTGAAGAAGGCAAATGCCTAGCGGAATTAATAACAAATATAATCGCCATTCCCCTCAGTAAGCCTGCATTAAAATTATAAAAAAGATCAATAGATGTCATTGGTTTAAAATATTTAAACGCTATGATCCCAGAAAATAAAATCATTAAAAGTTTCCCATATATTAAAAATGAGTAAATTGACTCCTGATGACCATATTTTCTAACGATCAGATAACTTGCTGAGGCAAACATAGGTGTAAGCATAGCCAAAAATACTATTTTGTTGAAACCATCGCCGAAAGGATTTATAGCAATTACTGCGCCAAAAAAACCAATTATAATAGCAGTGTATCTTCTCCAGCTTACTTGTTCTTTTAAAAATATTACAGCACCAATCGTAAGAAGGAACGGAGCGGTAAAAATAATACTATATAAAGTGGTTAAAGGTAAATAATTTGAGCAATAGAAGAATGTGGCCATAGCTAAGAACATCGTTAATGTTCTAAAAAAATGTACTTTATAATTTGCTTTACCGATTTTGTTCCATGAGTTTCTTGCTTGTGTATACAGTAATACCGGTAATAATGCTGAAATACCACTTACAAATATAATCTGAGCTACATGGTATCTTTCTACTAAATCCTTAGCAATAGTATCCATGCACACAAATAAAATGTAGCCAAGAATAGCTAATGAAAAGTCTATGGCGTAGACCCGTTTTGTTACTGATTGCATTAAATTAAATTAGGTAAATCTCTTTTTGAATGATTAAAAGTGGGTAAAGGGTATTTGTAAGACCATTTTCTTGGGATACATTTGTTTTTTGCATCTTCCCATAAAGCAATCCACTGTTTGTAATTTTGAACTTTGATTTTACTTTTATTTTTACTGTTTACTATAAAAGAAGGCAGTGGGTCTCTGCCTGATGGTTGACCGGCCTTATTATATCTTAAGTCCATGCTTATTCTGAAATTTTTTGATTTGTTTGGCAAGGAACAATGGAACAAGTATCTATTTAGTAAAATGATATCTCCTACATCAGCTTCTAGTGGCACTGTTGTTAATTTATTTTTTTCAATAGCTTCTTTTCCTTTTATTTCGACTTGACCTTTACTTCCAGTTTCATGATTAACGAGTCCAAATTTATGACTTGATTTAACTGCGAGCATACATCCGTTTTCAATTCTAGTCTTTGTGAATGGTATCCAGCAAGTTACTAATTCAGTCCCCTTCTGTCCTTTTCTATTCATTACACCAGCATCTTGATGCCAGGGAGTTCTTCCAACTAGTCCATCGTTAATGTTTTTCGATGAAATTCTTTTTTCTGGTTGTTTAATTCTTGAATTTTGACAAGGATTTGAGGAAACCTCAGAGCCAAGAATTTTTGTTACTTCATTTATAATTTTTTTATTTATAATTAAGTTCCATATAGACTGACTTGCAAAAAAATCACTGTTCACATTGATATTACCTTGTGGAAGCCTGATATTAAAATACTGGTCAAGCTCTGGTATATTTAAACCAACTAAATATGAGTATTTTTTTTTGAAATTAAAACCTAAGACTCTTTTTTTATTTTTTTCTTTTACAAACCTATGAATTAATCTATTCATTATGAAAGCCATATCATTTAGAACAGGTTCTAAGTCCAATTTATAGTCTAATACGTTTTTGATTTTTACAAATCCGTTTTTGTTGAATTCTTTAAGTATATTTTGGGCCATTAAGACAAATCAGATTTAATCATACCAAATTTTAATTACACTGCAAGTGCTTTTCTCATCTCCTCATCATTCATTTTTTTGCCTAAGTAAGCCTCAATTACTGCATTATCGTCTTTAACTTGTTGAGGAGAGCCTTCAGCTATTTTTTGGCCGTGATCAAACACAGTGACAGTATTACATGTATCCATGACAACTTTTAAAATGTGTTCAATAATTATTAAAGTAAGACCGTACTTGTCTTTTAGTTGCATTATAATCTTCATTAAATTGTCAACATTTACAGGCGATAAACCTGCTGCTGGTTCATCAAGCATTAAAAGTTTTGGTTTCATAGCGATGGCTCTTGCTAAAACAAGCAATCTTCTTTGTCCCCCTGATAATTCACTAGCATTTAACTCAGCGTAATCTGCCAATCCTACAAATGATAAAAGATCCATCATTTCTTCTTTTATGATTTTCTCTTGGTCCCAAATTTTTTTTCTGCCAACAACTGCATCAAAAAATCTGTAAGGTATTCTTGTATGATATCCTGACATTACATTATTTAAAACTGTCATATCTTGATAAAGTCTTAAAAGTTGAAATGTTCTTGATAATCCGTATTCAGCAATTTTGTGTGCTGGAGCATTTGTAATATCATGACCATCAAATTCGATATAACTTCCAGGATCGGTATCGTAAATTCCTGAAACTAGATTGAAAAAAGTACTTTTTCCAGAACCGTTGGGACCGATAATCCCCCTTATCTCATTTTTTGGTAGTTCAAAATCAACTTTGTTCATTGCTTTTAACCCACCGAAAGATTTGGACAATTGTTTAGTTTTAAGTAACATTTTTTTCTGCTCCTGTTTTAGCTTTAAATCTTTTTGTAATAAAATATCTATCAATAAAACCACCGATTCCTTTAGGCATAAATAAAATTGTAAAAATAATTGTCAGACCAAAAATTAATAATTGGTATTTATATAATGGTCTTGTTAAATCATAAACTATCGTAATAACAATGGCTCCAATGATGCCTCCCCAAATATGTCCTAACCCACCTAAAACCACCATCGCTAAAAATGTGACCATTTCAATTACAGTGTAGTTGTTGGGATGAATATATCCTGGTGGTAAATGTGCATAAACAGCACCTGCTGCACCAGCAAACATTGCGCTTAAAATAAAAGCTAATATCTTATATTTTTTTACATTAATTCCGGCTGCTGCCGCACAAATTGGATCCTCTCTTATAGACATAAAAGCTCGACCAACACCAGATCTCAAAATACTAAAAGAAAAATAAACAGCAATAATCATTATGGTCATTGAGATAAAATAATATCTATCTGGTGTATCAAAGTTATAGCCAAATAAGCTTGGTGCTGGAATATCTGATATTCCAAATGTTGATCTAAAAAAGTTTCCGTTTTCAATAAATAATCTTATAGCCTCTCCACCGCCAAGTGTGGCTAGTGCAAGATATGGGCCCTCTAGCCTGAAGGATGGAATTCCCATGGCAACACCAAAAAATGCTGTAACTATAATTGCGATCGGTAAAGTAACCCAAAAACCCATTCCCATATACAAAAAAAGAGTTCCAGCAGTATAAGAACCAACTGCAAATAAACCGACGTGTCCCACAGTTACTTGACCACAATAACCTTTGACTATATTTAGACCTGCAGCAACAATTATATTTACGAAAATTAAGCTAGCTAAATGTGATTGATAAACATCCGTCAGCACAAAGGGTGGTAATAAAGCTAGTATTCCAAATGCGATGATAAAAGCTATGAATGGATAATCAGCTATTATTTGTTTAAATTTATCCATTATGCTGATTTATTTAAAATATAGTTAGAGTCATGACTAGAAGTAAGTAACTTCTTACTTGTTGGCTTAATAAAGGGCAAATAAGTTACATTTTTATACTTCCAAAGTACTGGGGCACTCAAAGCATAACTTCCGTAAATAAAAAATCTTTTCTGACCCTTATGTTCCTTAAATCTTTTTACACCATGATATGAATTAGGTGTTGATTGAAAAAAAATTACTGAACCTTGTTTAGGCGTAAATTCCTTACATAAAGCAAGCTCACTAATTTTTGGAAATCTACGAAATCTAGATCTGATCTTTGTGTTTTTTTTCTTTTGATAAATTGTTAATGACCCTCCATTTTTTTTTGGAATATCATTTAAATAAATTAGAAAATTGTACAGACGGGTAATATCATCTCTGTGAGGTTTTAAACGATAGCCACTT
>CACGLI010000020.1 GCA_902573865.1 uncultured Pelagibacteraceae bacterium | reverse complement strand
CAAGGGGGGAGAATGACGATTAATGTTGGTGGAGGAGAATTAAAAGAATTAAAACCAAGAATTTTAGTTCTTGGAGTTGGAGGTGCTGGTGGTAACGCTATTAATGCAATGATCGAGTCTGGTTTAAAAGGAGTTGAATTTGTAGCAGTAAATACTGATGCTCAGGATTTAAGTGTAAACAAAGCGGACGCAAAAATTCAAATAGGAATGAATCTTACAAAAGGATTAGGAGCTGGTGCAAAGCATGATATAGGGCAAGCGGCAGCCGACGAGTCTTTAAATGAAATCGTTAATTATATACAGGGAAGTAATATGATTTTTATTACTTCAGGTATGGGCGGTGGAACCGGAACTGGTGCTTCTCATATAATTGCAAGGGCAGCAAAGGAACTTAATATTTTAACCGTAGGAGTAACAACTCTTCCGTTTTCTTATGAGGGTCCGAAAAGAATGAGACGGGCAATTGCAGGATTAGAGGAATTAAAAAAACACCTTGACACTGTTATAGTAGTACCTAATCAAAATCTTTTTAAAATTGCCAATGAAGGAACAACCTTAAAGGAAGCTTTTAAATTGTCCAATGATGTTTTAAAGCATGGAGTTCAAAGTGTAACAGATTTAATGGTAAGGCCTGGTATGGTAAATCTTGATTTCGCTGATGTTGAAACTGTAATGAGTAAAATGGGTAAAGCAATGATGGGTACGGGTGAAGCAGAGGGAGATAACAGAGCAAAAGTAGCAACTGAGATAGCTTTAAATAACCCTTTAATAGATGAATACTCATTGAAAGGCGCGAAAGGCTTACTTGTAAATATAACAGGTGGAGACGACATAACTTTATTTGAAGTTGATCAAGTTGTTAATACAATTAGAGCTGAAGTTGATCCTGAAGCTGAGTTAATATTTGGTGCTATACAAGACGAGGAACTAAGTGGAAAAATAAGAGTGTCAATAGTGGCAACCGCTTTAGATGGACACAAATCGGAAAATAAAATAGTTTTAAACATGCTAAATAGAGTTAATAGAAACACTAGTTACTCTGATAACCTTTTTTCTAGAAATAATACTTCCGAGAGTAAAACATTAAACTTAGTTGATGGTGCAACCGCTCTAAAACTGGAAGATGAGGTACATATAGAAAAAGATTATAATCATATTAACGAAACTGATAATTTTGATAATTTAAATTATGAAAAAATTCCGTCTGGCCTATCTTTAGAAAATACATCATATATGGAGAAGAATAATACACACCAAATAAATGAAAATAAATTAACCGATGGTAAATTTTTCAATAGTTATGATCCCGTAAATAATGAAGGAGAATCAACGGATATTATTCCTCCTAAAATTTTTACAGATAATTCACCTAACTTAAATGAAAATGAAAATTTAGATGATAATACCAAAAATGACGAAAATCCTGATGCTGGTAATCTTTTTGACGAAGAAAATAATGCCGAGGAAGATGATTTTGAAATTCCAGCTTTTTTAAGAAAGCAAAAATATTAATGGTTGTTCAAAAACGGTATGAAAAAAAACATAACACTGGAAAAAAATATCCACTTTCCAGTGTTATTAACTGAGGTTGAAAATCTTTGTTCAAATATTCAGAAAGGTGACTTCTTAGATTGTACTTTTGGAGGTGGAGGGTACTCACTTCACTTATTAAAGAAAACAAGTTCTAGAATAGATGCTGTCGATAGAGATAAAAATATTAAATATTTGGCAGATGAGATTAAAAAAAAATTTCCTAAGAGATTTAGATTTTTTATTCAAAAATTTAGTCAAATAGGTGAAACTTTTAAAGATAAAAAATTTGATGCTATAATTTTTGATTTAGGATTGTCCTCATATCAATTAAAAGATTTAAGCAGAGGTTTTTCATTTAAATCTAAAGACAAGCTAAGTATGGATATGGGCTTGAGTGATCTAAATTTAATAGAAGTGATAAATTCAATTGATGAAAAAAACTTAAAATTAATTTTAAAAGTTTTTGGTGAAGAAAAAGAAGCAAGCATTATAGCAAAAAACATTATCAAGAGAAGAGCAATTGATAACATTTTAAATACTAGGGATTTAGTCGAAATTATAAAAAAAAGTAAAAAAAAAAATTTTAAAAATAAAATTGATGTTTGCACAAAAACTTTTCAAGCATTGAGAATGTTTATTAATCAAGAAGTTTCAGAGCTTTTAATTGGCTTGGTTGAGGCAACCAAATTATTAAAAGTTGGTGGGAAAATTTTAGTCATTTCTTTTCACTCCATTGAAGATAAAATTGTGAAATATTTTTTTAAAAATTTTTCTTTTGATAAGCCAAATTCGTCTAGATATTTACCAAAAAATAACCAAAAAAATAATATTTTATTCAGCAAATTTAATAAAATTATTAAACCATCCCCAAGTGAGATTAAAAAAAATCCGCCTTCTAGATCTGCTAAATTACGCTATGCGATACGATGCAAAAACAATTTTGAATTTCCTAATGAATTTATTGAGAGTTTTAAAAAGTATACAAATTTAGAGAATATTTATGCCAAAAAATAAAATAGTTTTATCTATTATAATTTTTTTATTTTTATTTTCCTTTACTTCATTTTTGAAAAATGAAACTAGAATTATTGAGAAACATATTTATTCTATAAATTCAAATATTTTTAATCTTCAAAAAAAAATTTATGAGACAAAAATAGAATATCATTATTTATCATCACCAGAAAATTTAGAAAAAAAAATTAAATTATTTGAAGATGATTACATCCCAATATCTAAATCTAATATCTATTTAAATTTAGATGAGTTCTTGCGTGAACAAAAAAAAATATCAAAAAAAGGGGAATGAAATTTTGAAAAAAAGAAAAAATAATTTTAATCTTAATCAGAAAAGTTTTTATTTTGAAAAATATATAGACTCAGATTTAGAAAAGAGAAAGAAATCTTTTATTTCTGACGATAGGGTATATATTTTATTTTTTTCTTATTTATCATTGATAATTATATTTTCAATAAAAATTATTTCTCTTTCTGTTCAAGAAAATAACTTTTACAGCTTCAAAAAAAATTATGATAATTTTAAGCCCATAAGGAGAGATATTGTAGACAGGAATGGAGTTCTTCTCTCTAGTAATTTAATTTCACACCATGCCGCAATTAGAAGCAACTTAGTGAAAAGTAAAGAAAGATTCCTAATTAAATTAAAAATTTTATTTCCTGACATCGATGTAAAAAAAATAAAAGAAAACTTACAAACCAAAAAACAATTTTATTTTAAAAAAAGAATTTCATTAGAAGAAAAAAATAAACTTTGGTCTCTTGGAGAAAAAGCCATTTTTTTTGAACCAATACAAACTAGAGTTTACCCTCATGCTGCTCTTTTTAGTCATATTCTAGGACAAATAAATGATGATAATATAGGTATTTCAGGGTTCGAGAGATATCTTGATGCTGAACTTAAAAATAAGAGTAAAATAAAGGAACCTGTAATTTTAAGTTTAGATTCAAATATTCAATATATTTTAAAAACAGAGCTAGAAAAATCGCTAAAAACTTTTGATGCCATCGGTGCAGCTGGAATACTTATAGACTCAAGTAATGGTGAGGTTTTATCTTTAGTTTCCTTACCAGATTATAATATAAACATAAGGCAAAATATCTTTAAAAAAGAATTTAGTAATAAAATAACAAATGATATTTTTGAATTGGGCTCAATTTTTAAGACATTTACCGTAGCTCTTGCCTTAGAAAACAAAATTGCTGAGCCAAATACTATAATAAAAAATATTCCAGAAAAAGTAAAGTGTTCAGTCCATGAAATAGGAGACATCAAAAAATTCCCAAAAGATTTGTCTGTAGAAGATATTTTAATAAGATCATCAAATGTTGGTACTGTAAAAATTGCCAGACAAGTTGGAAAAGAAAAATTTATTAATTTTATTAATAAAACAGATTTAATGAATAGACCATCAATTCAATTAAGTGAATTAGGTCAACCATTAAGTTTTAATTGGGAAAAGTGTAAACTTGAGACGGTTTCTTATGGTCACGGAATTACGACAACTCCACTTCAGGCCGCTATCGTTTATGCAGCTATCGCAAACAATGGATTAATAGTTAAACCTACTCTTATAAAAAATGAAATTAAGACAATTAATGATAGGTTAGTAAGTGAGTCTACAAGTCTTAAATTACAAAAAATATTAAGAAAAGTTGTGACAGACGAAAACGGGACTGCAAGTCTAGCTGATATTCACGGATATTCTGTATCAGGGAAAACAGGAACTTCTCAAAGTTATAACAATAGAAAGAACATTAACACATTTGTTTCATTTTTTGATATTGATGGAAAAAAAAAATATACACTATTAGTTTTATTAGAGGATCCAAAAATAGCTAAAGACTTAATTTATAATTACAGAGGTCAAAAAATCAAAGCTTTTAGAAATGAAGCGGGATGGAATGCCGTATATGTAGCTGGCAAAATAATAGAGAAAATTGGACCAATTTTAGCCATAAATAAAGAGGAGTTTGTATCCGAAAATGTTGTTAAAAAAATTAGTTACTAATTGTCCGAGACATCTCAAAAATATCAAAATATCTGATTTAACTTCAGACAGTAGAGAGGTAAAAAAAAATTCTTTATTTTTTGCTATTAAAGGAAAAAATTATGATGGCTCTTATTTTGTAAATGAAGCAATTAAAAAAAAAGCGGCAGCAATAATATCTTCAAAAAAAATAAAACATAAAAACTCAATTATAATAAGCGATAAGAAAATAAAAAAATTATTACCAGATGTTTGTAAAAAATTTTATCATGATAGACCCTCAAACTTAATTGCAGTCACAGGAACCAATGGTAAAAGTTCTATTGCAGAATTTTATAGACAAATGATGTTAATCAATAAAAAAAAAGTAGCCACAATTGGAACGCTGGGTACAATTATCAACAGTAAGAAGAATTTATCTTACTTGACTACACCTGATATTATTAGTTTGTACAAAATCCTTCAAAAATTAAAAAAAAAAAAAATTAATAATGTCATTATAGAAACATCAAGTCATGGCCTCAAACAAGGAAGACTTGGTGAGATTAAATTCAAAACAGGAATATTTACAAATTTAAGTCATGATCACTTGGATTACCATAAAACCATGAGAGACTATTTCAAATCTAAAATGATACTGTTCAAAAATAATTTAAAAAAAAAAGGCGATGTTATTATCTCAAGCAAAATTAGAGAATTTAAAAAAATAAAATTAATTACGCTTAAAAAAAAGTTAAAAATTAATTTGTCAGATGTAATTGAGAGCAAAATAGGCAAATTTAAACTGAAGAATTTGGTTGGTGAGTTCCAAACTACTAACCTAGCAATGGCATTATTAGCTGTAGAAAAAAGTGGTGTTAAAGTAAAGAAACTATTTGATCTTTTAAAAAAAATTAAACCAGCCCCCGGACGCTGTGAATTGGTAAAAACTTTTAAAAATAATGTAAAAGTTTTTATTGATTACGCACACACCCCCGATGCTTTAGAACAGTCTCTTAAAAACATTAAAAATCATTATGGGAATGTTACTGTTGTATTTGGATGTGGTGGACTTAGAGACAAATATAAAAGACCAAAAATGGGAAAAATTGCAGCAAGTTTAGCAAAAAAAATAATTATAACAGACGATAACCCGCGATTTGAAAATGCTGCAAGTATTAGAAAACAAATTCTTAACCCGATAAAAAAACAGCGTTATTTGAACATTCCTGACAGAGGAAAAGCAATAAAACTGGCTATACAAGACTCTTCTCCCAATGAAGTAATTTTAGTAGCTGGTAAAGGACATGAGACATATCAAGACTACGGTTCATATGTTAAGAAATTTTCTGATAAAAATTACATTCAAAATTTAAAATTTAAAAATAAAATAAAAAAAAATAAATTTTTAATGAATATAAATAAAGATATTTTAAAAAAACTAAAACTCAAAACTCAAAAAAGTTTTAATCAAATTAAGATAGACTCGAGAAATGTTAAAAAAGGAGATCTATTCGTTGCAATTAAAGGGAAGAAAAAAGATGGACATACATTTATACAGAGTGCTTTTCTTAATGGTGCAGTTTCTGCAGTGATAACAAAAAAAATAGGTATAAAAAAAAATACAATTAAAGTAAACAATGCTCTAAGTTTTCTTAATTCTTTTGCTAATGTAAAAAGAAATTTAACTAATGCAAAAATAATTGCAATTACAGGTAGCTCCGGAAAAACGACCCTCAAAACATTATTGTCTA
This sequence comes from uncultured Pelagibacteraceae bacterium, assembly GCA_902573865.1. Classification (GTDB taxonomy): domain Bacteria; phylum Pseudomonadota; class Alphaproteobacteria; order Pelagibacterales; family Pelagibacteraceae; genus Pelagilacustribacter. Next base: position 4,747 of record CACGLI010000020.1, on the reverse strand, counting down.
AAGTTTTAAATAATTATGGAGATACTTACCATTCACCAAAATCCTATAATAATCACTATGGCGTTCCTTTGAGTTTATCAAATATGAAACTAAATGAGAAATACTGTGTGTTTGAGTTAGGTATGAGTAAAAAAGGAGAGATAAATACTTTAGCTAAAATGGTTAAACCTGATCTAGGGATAATAACAAATATTGGTGAGGCTCATTTAGAAAATTTTACATCGATTACTGGTATTGCAAAAGCAAAGTCAGAATTGATAAATAACATATCATTAGGCGGTTGTATTGTTCTAAATTATGATGATAAATATTACTCTTTTTTAAAAAAAATAGCATTGAATAGAAAGTTGAGGATAATTTCTTTTGGTTACTCAAAAAAAGCAGATGTGAGCTTCAATTATTCAAAAAATAATTTTATTGTTGCAAAATATCAAAATAAAAATTTTAAACTTTATCTTAAAGACCATAAAAAAATTAATATTTTAAACCTTCTTTGCTGTTTTGCAGTTTTGAACATTTTGGATCTTGATTATAAAAAAATTATTAAAAAAAATAAATTTTTTGAGTCAATTGAGGGAAGAGGCAAGCTTTATCGAATTAAAAGATATAATAAGATATTTAATTTAATAGATGAAAGTTACAACGCAAATCCATCATCTACCTCAACAGCAATTAATGCTTTTTCAAAAATAAAAACTAATAATAAGAAATATTTTATTTTAGGTGATATGTTAGAATTGGGTAAAAAAACTAAAAAATATCACAAATATATATCAAAGCAGATAAATAGTTCTAATGTGGATAAAACATTTACTTATGGAAAAAACACTTTAACAACATTTAAATATCTAAAAAAAGACAAGAAAGGTAATATACTACAAAATCTTAATGATTTTGATTTTTTGATGAAGGATTTTATTCAAAACAATGATTACATTATGATAAAAGGTTCAAATGCGTCTGGGGTAAATAAAATCTCTAGGAGCTTTATTTTAGGAAATAAAAATGCTTTATAATTTTTTAACTTCATTTGCCGAATCTTATCCGGCTTTTTATGTTTTTAATTTTTTAACTTTTAGAACTGGATTGGCGCTTGGCACATCTTTAACTATTGCATTTATAATAGGTGGCCCACTAATAAAAATTTTTTCTAAAAATCAAATTACAGGTCCGATAAGAATGGATGGTCCAATAGATCATATCGTAAAAAAAACTGGAACCCCAACTATGGGTGGAATAATTATAGTTATTAGTATGACCGTGAGCACATTGCTCTGGTCTGATCTGGATAATATATATGTTTGGACTTTAATTTTTATATCAGTTTTTTTGGCCTTTTTAGGTTTTTTAGATGATTTCTTAAAAATTAAAAATAAAAATTCTAGAGGACTGAACTCAAAATTAAAATTCTTAGGTCAATTAGTTGTAGGATACATTTCACTTCTAATTTTAATAAATTTTTCAGATCACGAGTATCTCAAAAATCTTTATTTTCCTTTTTTAAAAGATTTTGTAATTGATTTAGGAGTTATATTTATTCCATTTGCTTTATTTGTAATCATTGGTGCTTCTAATGCTGTAAATCTAACTGATGGGCTCGATGGTTTAGCAACTGTTCCAGTGATGCTAGTCGCATTATCATTTACTTTAATAAGTTATCTTGTTGGAAATATTATATTCTCAGAATATTTATATATTCAATTTATACCTGGAGTAGGTGAAGTCTCTATTTTTTGTGGAGCAATAGTTGGATCTTGTCTAGGTTTTTTATGGTTTAACGCTCCACCAGCTAAAATTTTCATGGGAGATACTGGTTCTTTGTCACTTGGTGGATCATTAGCAGCAGTTGCAATTATTGTTAAGCATGAAATTGTATTAGCAATTATTGGAGGTTTATTTGTTCTTGAAACTGTCTCAGTAATTATTCAGGTAATTTCTTTTAAGCTGACAGGAAAAAGAGTTTTTAGAATGGCGCCTATTCATCATCATTTTGAAAAAAAGGGTTGGGCAGAGTCAACAATAGTTATCAGATTTTGGATCATAGCAATTATTCTAGCTTTAGTTGGTCTTGCAACGCTAAAATTGAGATAAATGTTGAATTTTGGATTAAATCAAAAAAATATAACCACTAAGAAGTTTTTAATTTATGGATTTGGTTTGACGGGAAAGTCTGTTTTAAACTTTTTTAAAAAAAAAAAAATTAAAAATTTTATAATAGTAGACGATAAAATTAAAAGATTCAAAATAGAGCCTAAAACCTTATTAAATAAGATTAGGGAAACTGATTACATTATAATGAGCCCAGGAGTAAGTATTTTTAATTCAAAAATGAATAGATATTTTAAAAAAAGTGAAAAAAAAATTATCTCAGATTTAGACCTATTTTCAATCTTTCATCCAAAAAATGAATTACTAATGATAACTGGGACCAATGGAAAATCAACCACATGTAAGATGCTAGAACATATTTTAAAATACAGTAATAGAAAAATACATCTTGGTGGCAATATCGGTATGCCAATTTTAAATATAAATCCAAGAAAAAATTCAAAAATCATAGTTGAGGCATCATCTTTTCAATTATCTTACTCAAAAATAATTAAACCTAAATATGCTGCTATACTCAATATTTCAAATGATCATGAAGATTGGCACAAAAATTATACAAATTATAAATTTGCAAAACTTAAAATTTTTTCTAATCAAGATAAAAAAGATTTCGCTTATCTACAAAATAATGATTTAATACGAAAATTTAGAGAGAAAAATTTTAAATCTAAACTTGTTAAAATAAGTTATAAATCAGAGAAATTCTTTTCAAAAAAAATTTCAAATAACTATTTTAAATATTTACCAAATTTAAAAAATTTTATTTTTGCCTATTTTTTTTTAAAAGCGCTTAAAGTAAAAGACAAATCAATTTTTAATTCCTTAAAAAAATTTAAAGGTCTTACACACAGATATGAAATTTTTTTAAAAAAAAGAAATAACACTTTTATCAATGACTCAAAGGCTACAAGTTTTGATGCAACAAAACATGCCTTAGAATCAAATAAAAATATTTTTTGGATAGTAGGTGGTATACCGAAAAAAAATGATAAAATAATTATTAAAAAATTTAAACATAATATCACAGAAGCATTTATTATCGGGAAAAATATAGAACACTTTAAAAAAAATTTTAAAGGTGTTATCAAATTCACTATTTCTAAAAATTTAAAACAAGCCATTAAAGATATTTTTCAAAAGATAAAATTAAATAGGGATAATACAATACTATTAAGTCCTGCCTCTGCTTCCTTTGACCAGTTCAATAATTTTGAGGAAAGAGGGAGAATTTTTAAAAAGTATGTAAGTATATATGCAAAAAAATATCTTTAAAATTAGATTTCAAAATTACTGGAGAAACATAGATAAAAATATATTAATTTGTTTTTTAATTTTATTTTTTTTAGGACTATTTTTTTCATTTTCATCCACTTCATCTTTAGCTGGAGAAAGATTGAATAAAGATTACTACTTTTTCTTCACTAAACATTTTATTTTTGTGTCAGTCTCAGTTTTGGTAATGATTATAATCTCTTATATAGAATTAGACATTTTAAAAAAAACTATATTTCCTTTGTTCATACTATTCGTTTTCTTGTTATTATTGGTGCCATTAATAGGAGTTGAAGTTAAAGGAGCAAAAAGATGGTTAAGTTTTTACTTTTTTCGAGTCCAACCAATAGAGCTTGTTAAGCCATTATTTGTTCTTACAGCAAGTTTTATTTTATCCAAACAAAAAATAAAAAATCAAAATTTAAATTTTTTTTTTAGTTTTCTATTGCTCTCTTTAATTTCAATATTTCTAATTACCCAACCAGACTTCGGCCAAACTTTTCTTATATCTATAACATGGCTTGCTTTAGTTTTTGTATCAGGTATTAATCCAATTATAATTTTCTTTCTTATATTAATCATCTTCTTTTCTTTCTCTGTTTTAATTTACATTCTTCCAAGTAAGTTTGGGTATATTATAAATCGAATAAGTACTTTTTTAGACCCAACAAAAGGAGATAATTTTCAGACTGATAAAGCTTTAGACGCAATTAAACTCGGAGGATTAAAAGGACAAGGCATGGGTGAAGGAATTTTAAAAGAAAGAGTCCCAGAAGCTCACACTGATTATATTATTGCTGTGATTACAGAAGAGTTTGGATCACTTACCTCAATAATGATAGTTTTAATTTTTCTTTATATTGTTTTCAGAGTAGTAAAAATATGCTTGAGAGAAAATGATGATGAAATAAAAATTTCTTTATGCGGGTTATCATCTATTTTGATATTTCAAATGTTTATACATATAGGTGTAAACACCAGTTTACTTCCAACTACTGGAATGACACTACCGTTTTTAAGTTACGGTGGATCTTCGTTGATTGGTAGCGCTATTTTGGCAGGCTTTATATTAAATTATACAAAAAATAGAGTTGACTAAATTATGGTAAAAAAAAAATTTTTATAACTACTGGGGGCAGCGGAGGACATATCATTCCTGCAATTGCCCTTTACACAGATTTAAAAAAAAGGGGACACATTGTTGATATTATTTCAGATAAAAGAGGTCAAAAATTTTTAAATTTCTTCTCAAAAATAAATCCTAAAATCATTGACTCGAAGCCTCTTCTTAACAAAAATATTTTTAAATTTTTTTTCTCATTACTAATTTTTTGTAAAAGTTTTCTACTTTCATTTTTTTATCTAT
>CACGLI010000019.1 GCA_902573865.1 uncultured Pelagibacteraceae bacterium | reverse complement strand
TGATGAATAAACATGGGAGCGACAAAGGGAATAAAACTCAAATGCACAACTATACTGATTTTTACCATTTTTTGTTTAAAGACATTAAAGATGATAAATTAAATATTTTTGAAGTTGGAATAGGATCTGTTGATGAAAATGTTCCATGGAATATGACTCCTGTGAATTCTTACAAACCACTCTCGTCACTCAGAGGGTGGAAAGAATATTTTAAAAATTCAAATATCTATGGAGCTGATATTGATAAGAAGATTTTAAAGAATGAAGATAGAATTCAAACCTTCTATGTAGATATGTTAAACACTGACTCAATCATTTCGATGTGGGGAAATATTGGTTTAAAAATGGATGTAATAATCGATGATGGTTTTCATAGATTTGATGCAAATATAAATTTTCTTGAGAATTCTTTGACCCACCTAAATGACGGAGGACATTACATTATCGAAGATGTTAGAAGGCAGCCAAGAATTATTGAAAAATTTCATTCCTACTTATCTAAGACTAACCTCAAGTTTCAATTTATTGATCTAAAACATAATAAAAATATTTTTGATAATTGTTTAATACTTATAAACAAAAATTAGATACAACTAAAAAGAGTTTTTTAAATCTGCCCGAATCAAATAAGTTGGTTGTAAGAGGTGGTGGAGGGAGACTAAAACCACCTCGGTTCCTAAACCCTCTTTATACTTATCACTTTTAAATTGGCCGTTCTCTCAATTCTAGTTATCGTTTTTTGTATGTTCATTATCACTGTTTTTTTTAAAGGACCGTAAGCATGTATAAGTTTATCTTTTGATAGAGCCAGAGCTACATGGCCTTTCCAAAATATGATGTCATTTTTTTTTATATTCTTTAAATTTATACTTTTTTTTAAAAACTTCACTTGATCTTTAGTATCTCTTGGAAAAAACTTATTATTAAAATTAAACAATATTTGTATTAAACCTGAACAATCAATGCCAAGGTATGATTTTCCACCCCATTTATATTTAATATTTTTAAAAATCTTTATTTTAGAAAAAATATTTTTTTGCTTGAATCCGACTGGCTTTAAATCTTTTTTTTTAATCCATCCTAGCTTAAATTTAATAAAACTTGATTTACTTTTTATTACCCTTATTCTTGATCCAAAAGGTAATTCCTTAATTTTTTTTTTATTATTTGGAAATTTATAAATATTCGATTTTAATTTAACCACTTTATGTGTTGGCTTAAAATAATGTGGGAATTTTCTTTTTGCAATATAACCAAAGTAATTATCATCTAAAATTTTTATTTTGAGCCACTTTTTTGTTTTTTTTTTAATTGAAAACTTTTGTCCATAAATAATTTGAGTAACTAGTGGAGATTTCTTGGAATTTTTTTTATATAGGTTACAAATTGGATAAATGTTAGAGTAAATTTTATTCATTAATTTTAATTTTTTCTTTAATTAAATATAGAAATACAAGTGAAGGAATAACCATTAAAGCAGTTAATATAAAAAATATTCCCCAATCACCGTTTAACCAATCAACCAAAGCTCCAGATGATGAAGCCATCATTGTTCTACCAGCTGTTCCTATTGAAGCTAACAAAGCGTATTGAGTGGCTGTATAATTTCTATCCACTAACATAGATATAAAAGCTACAAAAGCAACTGTTGCGAAAGCTGCAGCCATATCATCAAATATAACTGCAATTGCAAAAAGTAATTCTGATTTTTCTGACCATGCTAACACAGAAAATAAAATATTTGTTGAAGCCATTAAAACACCAGAAACGAACATCGCTTTAACAACACCCGATCTAATCGCAAATAACCCACCAATAAGAGTGAATATTACAGTGGAAATCCATCCTAGGCCCTTTGAATAAATCGCAATATCTGATTTGGTAAAACCTATTTCCTTATAGAATATTACCGACATTCTTCCTAAAAAAGCTTCTCCAATTTTAAAAAGAAAAACGAAACTTAAAATAGCCAATGCAACTTTGAACCCATTTTTCTTGAAAAAACTTATAATCGGACTCACCACGGTGCTAGTTATCCATATAATAGGTTTTTTAAAAACATTCTGTTCGCCAAATTTTTTCTCTATCGTTAAATCGTTATGTCTCTGTGTCTGTAATCTTGATAATGAATTATTCTCATTTACAAAAAGAAGAAGGATATTAAATATTACAATTATTACACATAAGATTAAAAAAGTAATTTGCCAATAATTATTAAATCCTAAAGTTTGCATATAATCTGCAATTGTTAATGACAAAACTCCTCCCAACTTATATCCAGTCCACCACCCGACAACTGATATAGCAGCACCAGCTTGCATTACCTTTCCTTCATTTTCATTTATTTGCTCAATTCTTAAAGCGTCCAAAGTTATATCTTGAGTAGCTGAAGCAATTGCAATAATTAAACCAATACTTATGACTGAAAATAAATTTTCGATTGGAGATATTAAACTCCAAGCTATTAAAGAAAAAATTATAAAAATTTGCATTAAAATAATCCAACCTCGTCTGTGGCCCACCTTTCTTGTAAGGAATGGAATTCTAATTCTGTCTATTAATGGGGCCCATAGGTAATTAAAAGCGTACACAGCAAATATTAATCCTGCCCAACCGATTGTACTTCTACTTAAACCATCTTCTTTTAACCACAAACTCAGACTGCTCCCAATTAACACCCATGGAAATCCGCTGATCGAACCGATTAATAAAATTTTTAACATTCGAGGGTCCAAGTAAATTGAAAAAGCGTCAATAAGAGAATATTTTTTTTCGATTTGCATAAAAGTTAATCAGTCTCTCCAGAAAGAAGGCAAAAACAAAACTAAAACTGCAAACAGCTCTAGTCTACCAAGTAGCATTGCAAAAGCCAAAATAAATTTTGAAACACTTGGCAAAGAGCTGTAGTTTCCATTAGGTCCAATCACATCACCCAAGCCTGGTCCTACATTTGATATCGCACTAGCTGCGCCAGATATCGCAGTTATAAAATCTAATCCAGTAATAGATAACATAATTGTTATTAATATAAAAATAAGAAGAAATGAAAAAATAAAAACAATTACAGAGTAGATAAATTCTTCAGAAATTTTTTGATTGTTATATTTAGCTAGATTTATACTATTAGGTGAGGTTAATTTTTTAATCTGATTTTTAATAAAGATATATAACATTTGCACCCTAAATATTTTAATACCACATGCTGTCGATCCCGCACATCCCCCAATAAACATTAAAAAAAGAAAAAATATTAAAGAAAATTTTCCCCATAAACTAAAATCATCAGTTACATAACCAGTTCCAGATAAAATCGATATAACATTAAAAGATGAAATTCTTATTTTTTCAAAAACACTATTTTCAAAATCTGAAAATAATAAATAGATAAACATTAAAATACTTGAAAAAAATAGTAGGTAGATCATACCTTTGATCTGAGCATCATTAATAAAGATTTTTCTATTTCCTTTTAAAAACTTTAAATAAGATATGAAGGGTATACTCCCCAACACGATAAATATAGATGCTATTATTTCAATGTTTGAACTTTTGAAAAATCCTATAGAGTCATTGTGAGTAGAAAATCCACCAGTTGCAATTGTTGTCATTGAATGAGCTAATGCATCAAAATAAGTCATTCCAAAGAGCCAATAAAAAAAACCACAAAGAAATGTAAGAGATAAATAAATTAAAATTATTGTGCTAGCTACTTCTATAGTTCTTGGAAGAATTTTTTCAGTTGAGTCCGGTCCCTCCATTTTAAATAATTGCATTCCTCCAACTTTTAGGAGAGGCAGAACAGTTATAGCCATAACAACTATTCCTATTCCTCCTAGCCATTGCATAATCGATCTCCAAAGCAAAATACTTTTAGGGCTACCATCTAAGTTTATAATCGTAGTCGAGCCTGTAGTTGTTATGCCAGACATACTCTCAAAAAAGGCATCACTAAATGATAAAGAGAGTGGTGATAAAATAAATGGAATAGATCCAAATAATGCAATCATGAACCACGCCATTGATGTAAACAGAAAAGTTTGTTGCAAATTTAATTTGTAATCTTTTTCAATATTTGAGAGCGATAGCAGAACTCCAAAAAAAATAGTGATAAAAGATGAGGAAATAAAACTATGACTATTTTCGCCATAATAAACTTGAAGTCCATATGGTGCCAACATTGATATTCCTAAAATAGTTAAAAGGATACCAATAATGAAGAAAACAGTTTTACTAGCTGGCATGTGTATGAGATTATTTTATTAGTTGTAAAATTCAACTGTATATAATGTAATTTAAAGTGTATTTTGTATATAAAATTAAATAAATCTTGAATATGTTAGATAAAAACTTAATTCAATCTACCACATCTTGGCCGTTCGTTGAGATTCGTAAGCTTTTAAAAGATAGAAAAGATATTATTAAAAATAAAAAAAAGATAATTTTTCAGACTGGGTATGGTCCAAGTGGCTTACCCCACATTGGCACTTTTGGAGAAGTGGCAAGAACAACAATGATGATAAATGCTCTGAACCATATACAAAAAATTGACTATGAGTTAATTACATTTTCAGACGACATGGACGCACTGCGAAAAATTCCTGAAAACATACCCAACGATTATATTCTTAAAGAAAATCTTGGAAAACCTCTTACAGAAATACCAGACCCATTTAAAAAGTTCAAAAGTTTCGGCGAACATAACAATGAAATGTTAAAAAATTTTCTTAAAAAATTTAATTTTAAATTTACTTTTAAAAGTTCTACTTCAAATTACAAAAGAGGATTATTCAATGCCTCTCTTTTAAGAGTGCTTGAAAAATACGATGATATAATGAATATCATATTACCCACTTTAAGACAGGAAAGGAGAAAAACATATTGCCCTTTTTTACCAATATGTCCTGAGACAGGAAAAATTTTAGAAATACCCTTAAAAAGTTTTGATAAAAAAAGTGGCAAGGTTATTTTTGACAATGATGGAAAAAAAATTGAAACTAACATCTTAGATGGAAACTGTAAGCTACAATGGAAAGTCGATTGGGCAATGAGATGGTTTACATTTGATGTGGATTTTGAAATGTATGGAAAAGATTTGACAGAGAGTGCTATCCTGTCGTCTAGAATTTGTAAGCTTTTAGGCAAACAACCTCCTAACGGATTTGCTTATGAATTATTTTTAGACGAAAAAGGAGAAAAGATATCAAAATCAAAAGGCAATGGTATCACCATCGAACAATGGCTTCGGTATGCTTCCCCAGAGAGCTTATCTTTATACATGTACCCTAACCCAAAAAGAGCAAAAAAATTATATTCAGAGATAGTGCCAAAAACAGTAGATGAATATCTTTCTCTTATGGAAAAATATCATGAACAAGACGCTAAAGAAAAAATATCTAATCCTGTTTGGCATGTGCATAATGGCAATCCACCTAATGAAAAAGTTGTTATGCCATTTTCAATGCTTCTAAATCTGACAGGTTCAAGTAATGCAGATAATAAAGAAATTTTATGGAAATTTATTAAAAGATTTCACAAAAGTATCATTCCAAATGATTATCCAATTCTAGATGGACTAACAGAATATGCCATCAATTATTTTAAAGATAAAGTTGAACCAAATAAAAAATTTAAAATTCCAAACGAAGAGGAAAAAAAAGCATTACAGAACTTAGTTCAAAATTTAGAAAAAATGAGTCAAAATTTGAAACCAGAAGAAATACAAACAATTGTTTATACTGTTGGTAAAAGTAATGGTTACGCTAAAAATTTGAGAGATTGGTTTAAACTTATTTACCAAGTTTTATTTGGGGAAGAAGATGGGCCTCGAATGGGTTTTTTTATAAGTTTTTTTGGGATAAAAGAAACTATAGTTTTAATAAATAATAAAATAAAATAACATGTTCTCATTTCTGAAACCTTTAATTTTCTCACTGGATCCAGAAGTAGCTCATGATTTAGCAATTAAATCATTAAAAACTAATTTAATTCCCGAAAACTTTTTTTATGTAAAAAATGAGGAAATATTACAACTAGAGCTTTTTTCTAAAAAATTTAGAAACCCAGTGGGACTAGCAGCTGGTTTTGACAAAAGTGCTGAGGTTTATAATTCTTTATTTAAACTGGGTTTTGGTTTTGTTGAAGTTGGAACCGTAACACCACGAGCACAATTTGGAAATCCTAAGCCTAGAGTTTTTAGACTAGAGAAAGACCGTGCTTTAATAAACAGATTAGGTTTTAACAATCAAGGTGCTGACGCTGTGTCCAAAAGAATATCAGAAAATATTCCAGAGGGAATTTTAGGAATAAATATTGGTCCGAATAAAGAAACTTTAGATAAAAGTGATGATTTTGAAATTTGTCTTTCCAAGTTACATCACAATGCAGACTATTTGACCATAAATATTTCATCACCTAACACAGAGGGTTTAAGAGATTTTCATAACAAAAATTCACTTTCTGATCTGCTTGCAAGAATAAATAAAATAAAAAAAAACAATAAAATTGATAAACCTATTTTAATTAAACTTTCTCCAGACATTAATTCAAGTGAAATTAGTAATATATGTGAAATAACGAATAAATATAATATTGACGGCTTAATTATTTCAAACTCAACAGACAAACATAGAGATGATTTACTTGATGTGAATCGAGGTGAGAAGGGAGGGCTTTCAGGAAAGCCGATATTTGATTTATCAAATAAATTAATAAAAAATTTCTATAAAGAATTAAAAGGCAAAGTCCCTATTATTGGTGTAGGAGGCGTTGATACAGGTGAAAGCGCATTTGAAAAAATTAGTCATGGAGCTAGCGTTGTTCAATTGTATACAGGCATGATTTATAAAGGTCCCATAATCGCGAAAGAAATTAAAACCCAGCTGATTACAATTTTAAGTAAAAATGGAATTAAAAATATTAGGGAAGCAATTGGAATTAATACTTGACCATATAAAAGATCTCAACTATACAACCAGTACTAATTATGACAAAAAAATGTGAATTAACAGGAAAAAAACCACTTAAGGGTAACAATGTTAGTCATGCTAACAATAAAACTAAAAGAAAATTTTATCCAAACCTTAAAAAAGTTAAATTTAAAAGCGATATCTTAAAAAAAAGTATAAGATTAAATGTTACAAATTCAGCCCTTAAAACTGTGGATTTTAAGGGTGGTTTGGATGACTTTTTAAAGTCAGCAAAAAACAAAAATTTATCCAGAAAAGCAAAAAAACTTAAAGTTTCGATAGCTCAAAAATCTTAAAATGAATAAACAAAGAAGTCTTTTTATTTTGCTTTTGGCAATAATGGGTTTAGTTATTATAAGTTCTAATTATTTAGTTCAATTTCCCGTCAATAATTTTGGATTAGAAAAGATCCTTACTTATGGAGCTTTTACATATCCAATTTCATTTTTAGTTACAGATGTTGCAAATCGAGCTTTTGGAAAATTTACTGCAAGAAGAGTTGTTTATTTCGGTTTTTTTATTGGCGTTTCTTTAACTTTATTTATTTCAACAAATTTTTCTGATATTATTTCTATTAGAATTGCATTTGGTTCTGGGATTGCTTTTTTAACAGCTCAATTAATTGACATAAACATTTTTGATAGATTAAGAAGAAATAAATCTTGGTATATTGCACCATTAATTTCTTCAACCATTGGATCAGTGATTGATACATTTTTATTTTTTATAATCTCGTTTTACGGAACACAAACTCCTTGGTTCACATTATCCTTAGGAGATTTATCTGTGAAATTATTAATAGCGCTTTTAATGCTTATTCCTTTTAGGGTTTTAATTATTTATGTGAAAGAATTTACCAACGAAAAAAAAATTGGAATTGCGAACAACTCTTAATGTAAAACTTTATTTTTTTTCTCAGTAAATAACTCTGATAGTTGATTAATCATAACGTCGCCCAAATCTTGAATATCTGTAATTTTAATTGCATTTTTGTAATATCTTGTAACATCGTGACCAATGCCTATAGCTAGAAGTTCGATGTTAGACTTATTTTCAATTAATTTGACTGTATTTTTTAAATTATTCTCTAAATAATCAGTTGTATTAGATGATAAAGTCGAGTCATCTACTGGCGCACCATCTGAAATGACCATTAAAATTTTTCTTTCTTCTCTTCTTTTTGTCATTTTATTAAAGGCCCACTTAAGAGCTTCTCCATCTATATTCTCTTTAAGTATTCCCTCCTTAAGCATTAGACCTAAATTTTTTTTTGATTGTCTCCAGGGTATGTCAGCAGATTTATAAATAATGTGTCTTAAGTCATTGAGCCTTCCAGGAAAGTTGGGTTTGTTGTTTTTCATCCATTTTTCTCTACTTTGCCCCCCCTTCCAATGACATGTAGTGAACCCTAATATTTCCACTTTCACTCCACATCTCTCTAAAGTTCTTGATAATATGTCAGCACAAATCGCTGCAACAGATATTGGTTTTCCTCTCATGGAGCCGGAATTGTCAATTAAAAGAGTGACCAAAGTATCTTTAAACTCAACATCACTCTCTTTTTTAAATGACAAAGAATTCAAAGGATCAATTATAATTCTGGTTAGTTTAGATGTATCTAAAAGACCTTCCTCTAAATCAAAATTCCAAGATCTATTTTGTTTTGCAAGTAATTTTCTTTGTAATTTGTTTGCTAATTTAGAGATAAAAAACTTTAATTGTTGTAATTGTTGATCTAGATTTTCTCTTAATCTTGTAAGCTCTATAGAAGACTCAAGCTCCTCTGCTTTAACAATCTCGTCGAATTCTTTAGTAAAAACTTTGTATTTATTATCATCAAAATTTAAACTTAATCTATCATTACCTTTTGGGTTAGTATTTGCATCCTCAAGTTCTGCCAGTTGTTCGTCATCGGATTTCTTTGAAAGGCTTTCAGCATCAGGAATCTGTGCCTCTATCGCCATTTCTTCAATTTTATTATCTTCTTTTTCTGTTTTCTTTTGCGAATCATTTTTTTTGTTATTATCTGCTTTTTTTTCTTTATCATCTTTTTGATTTTTATCCGGACTAAGTTCCTCTTCTAATTTAAAATTTTCAAGCAATTCTGATACGAGTGAATTATAAATTTTTTGATTATGTATATTTTCATTTAAAAGATTTATTTTTTTTTTAATTTTTTTTTCATATTTATCTTTAATATCTTTGAAATCTTTATAATTATCTGTTGTAGTAAAATTGAGAATATTTTTTTTTAAATAATTTTCAAAATATAATGTGATTTTACCAAGCTGTGTATTAATATTCTTGCTTTCTGTTTTATTATAAAAATTCTTCAAGTTTTTCTTTACACCCAAAAATTCATCTGAACCAATCTTTTCACATCTTATTTTTTCAGCAATCTCGTAAAGTTTTTTCGCCATTTCCCCTTTGGGCTCAAAATTTTTAAGTGTATCAAAATCACTGTATCTAAGTATTAAAGATTGAGCATCTGCTATCGCTCGGGTCTTTGTAACTTCTAATTCACTCAAATCATTTATTTCAGGTATAGTAATTAAGTTTTTATTTTGGTCTGTTTTATTCCCAAAATTAACTTCTAAATTTTTTATGTTTGATACTGAGCGAGCCGTAGACTTAATTGCGCTTTTGAAATTTTCAATAATCTGTTGTTTCTTTTCCAAATTAAATAGTGATATTTGCTGATGACTCTGGCAAATCTTCCCCAAAGCATCTTTGATAATACTCTGAAATTATTTTCTTTTCCATTTCATCACATTTGTTCAAAAATGTAACTCTAAATGAATAACCCACATCTTTAAAAATAGATGAGTTTTCAGCCCAGTGAATTACAGTTCTAGGGCTCATTACAGTTGAAATATCACCATTAACAAATCCCTTTCTAGTTAAATCAGCGACTTTAATCATATTCGATATTTTTTCTTTGCCTTCTTTACTGTTGAGTTTTTTATTTTTCGAAAGAATTATTTCAAACTCTTTTTCAAACGCTAGGTAATTTAAAGTGGTAACTATGTTCCATCTATCCATTTGTCCTTGGTTTATCTGTTGTGTTCCATGGTACAAACCTGTTGTGTCACCTAAACCGATAGTATTTGTCGTAGCAAACATTCTAAAAAAGTTATGTTGATTTAGTACTTTATTCTTGTCGAGTAAAGTAAAATTTCCTTCACTCTCCAGGACTCTTTGAATTACAAACATTACATCAGGTCTACCAGCATCATACTCATCAAAAACTAGTGCCACAGGATTCTGAATAGACCATGGCAAAATACCTTCTTTAAATTCAGTTACTTGCTTGCTATCTTTTAAAACAATTGCATCTTTTCCAATTAAATCAATTCTACTGATATGACTATCTAAGTTTACCCTAACACAAGGCCAGTTAAGTCTAGCCGCTACTTGTTCTATGTGAGTTGACTTTCCTGTTCCATGGTATCCTTGGATTAAAACTCTTTTATTAAAAGCAAAACCAGATAGAATTGCTAAAGTTGTGTCTCTATCAAATTTATAATCTGGATCTAATTTTGGGACAAACTCATTTTTTTTAGAGAAACCATCTATTTCCATATTGCTATCAATATTAAAAGATTGTTTTACCGAAATTTTGATGTCTGGTTTTGATAAAAATTGATTAGCTGTCATTTATTTTTTTCCAAATTTCTTTTTCAATTGAGTATAAGCCAATGTAATTGTTTTAAGTTTATCTTCATATTTTTTATTACCATGATTTTTATCAGGATGATATTTTTTTACAAGTAATCTAAATTTTTTGTGTATTTCTGTCCAATTTGAGGACAATTTTAAGTCCATCAGCTCTAAAGCATCACGATCTTTATCTGATAACTGATTATTTTTAAAATTTTTAAAATTTGAAGAACTAAAAATATTTAACTTATCTTCCAAAGCATTGTTCCATAAAATATTAAAAAAATTATCTGATGAACTAAAACTTTTTGTTGTTTTATGCCAAGTAGAGTCAGATTTGATGAAATATTCTATTTCGTCTGAGTTCATATTCTCAAAATAATTCCAATTTTTATTAAATATTTTTATATGCTCTAAACACAATAGTCTAAAATCTTTACTATTATCCTTTTCTTTTGGAGCTTTATATTTTCCAACTTCTTTACAGTTTTCCCAATCACAAATTAT
>CACGLI010000018.1 GCA_902573865.1 uncultured Pelagibacteraceae bacterium | reverse complement strand
CTTTTTCATTAATAAAATATTTCGAGCCTTTGTCTCTCTCAATTTTTCTTCTTATAATTATTTCATTAAAATCTTTATACTGAGCATGACTATCTTTATTTTTATTTTCTACAGCTATAGAAACTTCAGCAATATTTTTTTCAGGTCTATTAGAAGTACCAGAAAATATTACATCTTCCATACCGGTTCCTCTCATACTTTTGGCAGATGTTTCACCCATACACCATCTTAAAGCTTCTACAATATTTGATTTTCCACAACCATTAGGACCTACTATTCCAGTTAATCCTTCTTCAATATGAAAAGTTGTTTTTTCAAAAAAAGACTTAAAACCAATTAGATCTAATCTTTTAAATTTCATAAATTTTATATTTTTTCTATGTATTTTTTTATTGAAACTAAATCAAATTTACCTTTATATTTTTTTTCATTTATATAAATTGTTGGTGTAGACTCAATGTTATATTTTTTTTGAGCATTAATTCTCTCATTCAGTATTTCATCTTGTAGTCGTTCATCTGCCAAACATGATTTTAATTTATTTTCCTTCAAATTTAAACTTTTACCAATTGCTATTAAAGAACTATTGATCTTATCAATATCTGTTCCTACGGCCCATTGTCTCTGTTTTTCGTAAATTGTGTCTAGTAATTTAAACTTAGCATTCATACTATCTCCACATCGTACAATTTTTTCAGCGTTCAAAGCAGCTAAATCTAATGGAAACGCGTAATGTTCAATTTTTAAAGTTTTATTTTTAAGCAAATCTTTTTCCAAATTTTTTAAAATATTTAAATGAAAGTCGGCACAATAAGGGCAGGTTAATGAAGAAAAAATTTTAATTGTTACTTTAGCTGTTTCTTCTCCCTTTTTTAAAATATTAAGTTCTTTAGCATATACATTTTTAAAACTGAATATGATTAATATTATTAATGAGAATAAAAAACTAATTTTTTTTTTCATTATAAGCTTTTACCAATGTTTGTAAGTTTTTTTTAAGTTCATGGTTTTTAATTTCATTAATTTCAAATTTTTTCTCTAAATTTTTCTTAGTAATTAATTTTTTATTATTTTTGTTAATCTGATTTATAATATTTAATTTAATAGCTTTTAAGTATTTATATCCAAAAAAAGAGTTGATTTTATCAATAATGTTCATTCTCTCGTACTCAATATCTATCTCCTTTCCGTGTTTAACCATTAAAGTTAAAACTCCGTTTTCTATATGTTTAGATGTATTTATTTTGACAGGGTAACAATTATCTGAAATTTTTTTTCCTACAATTTTGTTCCAATTATCAACAACATTAGAAAAATTATGACCGCCTTTTTTGAGAATTCCTCTAAGTCCTCTTGGAATGGTACTAGAAATAGGTCTTAACCCTTGTAAGTAAGTATTAGTTTTAATATTTTTTTTTTTATGCATATAAACTTTAATTTATCAAAAAACATTTTAGCTTGGTATGATAATAACAAGCGCATACTACCTTGGCGTGTTAATAAAAATCACAAGCAAAAGCTTTATTATAGACTATTAAGCGAATTTATGTTGCAACAAACTCAAGTAAAAACTGTGTTACCTTATTTTGAGAAGTTTTTAAGGCATTACCCAACTTTAAAATCTTTGTCACAAGCTCAAGAAAGAACAGTCTTAAAACTTTGGGAAGGTCTTGGTTATTATCGAAGAGCAAAAAATTTACTTAAGTCTACAAAACAATTAGCTAAAATAAACTTTAAGCTACCCAACTCTCTAAAAGAAATCAAAAAATTTCCTGGTGTTGGAAATTATACGGCCAATGCTCTTTTAGCATTCATTCATGACAAGCCAACATTAGCGGTAGACGGAAATGTTAAAAGAGTATTTTCAAGAATACTTAATAAAAAAGAAACACAAATTAATTTTGAAAAATTAATAAAAACAAATGAAAGTAAAATTTTTATTAAAAAAAGAAATTCTGATGTGGTTGAAGCATTCATGGAGTTCGGGGCAATTATTTGCAAACCAAAAAAACCTGAGTGCAATAAATGTACGGTTAAAAAAAAATGCAATTACTTTAACAATAGTAAACATAAAAAAATAAATTTAAAAAAAAAATTAAAAAATAAAAAAATTAATGTGTTTTGTTATGTAAATAAGAAAAAACAAATCGGATTAACAAAAAATAGCAATGTTGGATTTCTCAAAACTTTTGTTTTACCTGAAATAAAAAATAGACGAAAATATTTAAGCAAAGATTGGAATTTTCTTTTAAATTATAATCAAAACATATCCAATAAAAGATTTAATATTAATCTATATTATAAATTTTCAAAAAAAATTCCTAGAGATTTCAAATGGTATAATGTAAATAATAAAAATGAAATGATTCCGACATTTACAAAAAAAATATTAAGTGAAATTGAGAAAATTTTCTAATGAAAAAAAAAATTGCAATTATAGGTTCTGGTATAGCAGGATTAACTTTAGGTAACTTACTTAAGAAAAATCCACAGATAAGTTTTAAGATATATGAACGTGAAGATGGTCACATAATTAACGAGGGATATGGAATTCAATTATCAGTAAATTGCATTTCAATTTTGAGAGATTTAGATTTCGATTTAATTGATAAAAAAAAAATGTATCATCCGCAAAAATTAAATTTTTTTTCTATCAGTAATGATAAAATTTGCGATTTAGACTTAACTAAATTTAATACAAATAATAATAAATATACAACTCTAAGAAGATCAGTTTTGGTAGAATTCCTTCGAGAAAAGCTCTTCAAGGAAAATTTAAAATTTAATAAAGATATAAAAAAAATTTCTGAATTGAAGGATAAAATATTAATTAATTTTTCAGACAATACAAACGATTTAGTTGATTATTTATTTGTTTGCGATGGGATTTTTTCTAATACAAAAAAAATCATTGAAAAAGATTCGCCTTCACCAAAATTTAGTAAAGCTTTTGCTATAAGGTCAATTGTAAAGTCTTCTGATGTAGCTGAAATCGATAATCATAATATATCATTGTTTATGGGATCGAAATCACATGTGGTAACCTATCCTATTAATCAAAAGGGTGAATTAAATGTAGTTTGTATAATTAGATCAAATCAAAAAAGTATTATTGAACCAAGAAATTTTTTAGAAAAAAATATTTTTAATCAAAGTAAAAAATTGAAAAATCTATTTGAAAACAAACTTGAGGTTTGGCCAATTTATGTGAATGAAAACTTATTTAAATCACATAACAAAAAAATCTTTTATTTAGGGGACTCACTTCATGCGCTGCTCCCATCAATGGCACAAGGTGCTGCACAGTCGATCGAGGGTGCTTATGAATTGTACAGTCTTTTAAGTAAAAACATAAAAAATTTTGAAGAGATATATTATAATAAAAGGTTTAAGAAGATAAAATCAATTAATAAAAGATCGAAAATTAATTATCTCATATTTCATTTTTCAAATAATTTCTTTAAAAAGATAAGAAATTTTGTGTTAAGGAAAATAGTTAAAAATGAAAAGTTTTTAAAATCCTATCTTGGAAAAATTTATAATTGATTTCATAGTTTAGTTAGATTTTGTAACTAATCTTTGTCTTAGATCGTCAATTAAAATTAATGTATCTCCGATCTTACAATGCCAGTAAGTCCAACCGTTGCAACTTTCAGCGCCGATGATTTTGGCAGCAATTTTGTGAATAGATCCCTCTATTTTTTTGTACTTTATACTTCCATCAATCATTACTCTTGCATTAACCGCTCCTTTGGAATCGAATAATATTGACCCTGGTTTCAAAATACCTAATTCCACTAAAGAACCAAATGGTATTCTAGGTTTGTGCTTATTATTTTTAATCGTATCAAGATTATCGTCTTCAATTTTAAGAGTATTATGTATACGGTTACTAGCTGCTTTAAAATATTTTTTATCTTTTTCAATTCCACAAAAATTTCTACCTAATTTTTTTGCTACTACTGCAGTAGTCCCAGTTCCTAAAAAAGGATCAAAAATGCTATCTCCTTTATTTGTTGTAGCCAAAATAATCCTATGAAGTAGAGCTTCAGGTTTTTGGGTTGAATGAACTTTTTTACCTTTTTGTTTTAATCTTTCTTTTCCACTACAAATAGGAAAAAGCCAGTCAGATCTCATTTGCAAGTCATCATTAAAACATTTTATAGATTGATAATTGAAAGTGTATTTTGATTTTTTTGACTTTGAAGCCCAAATAAGTGTTTCGTGTGCGTTAGTAAATCTGGTGCCTTTAAAATTTGGCATAGGATTATTTTTTCGCCAAATTACATCGTTAAGAATCCAGTAGTTCAAATTTTGAAGCAGATAACCCAAACGAAAAATATTATGATAAGACCCAATAAGCCAAATACTTCCATTATCTTTTAAAACTCTTTTGCACTCTTTTAACCATTCTTTACAAAACTCGTCGTAGTGTTTGAAACTTTGAAATTGATCCCATTTATCTTTGACCCCCTGCACTTTGCTTGCATCAGGTCTGGTCAATGTTTCCCCTATTTGGAGATTATACGGTGGATCCGCAAAAACTAGATCGAAAGATTTATCAGGTATTTTTTTTAGTTCTTTAATGCAATCCCCATGCAATATTTTATTTAATAATTTCTGCATTATTTAGATTCAACTCTAAATTGAATCTTCAGTCAATTTGTTTTATGTGAAATAAAATAAGATTAGTGTCTGTAAATTTTATTTTAACAACATCTTGTGTACTGGTCTAAATTTTTTCCTATGAAGCTTAGTAATACCTCTTTTTTTTAAACTTACTAAATGTTGTTTAGTTCCGTAGCCAAAATTTTTATTCCAGTGATAACCACTAAATTTTTTAGACATACGGATCATGAGCAAATCTCTATATGATTTTGCGACAATTGACGCCGCACTTATAACTTTAATCTTTTCGTCTCCTTTCACTATAGTTTTAAAGTTCATAAGACCTTCTGGGGCAAAAACACCATCAATGAGAACTAGATTAGGTTTAATAGATAGATTAAGTATAGCTCTTTTCATGGCTAATAAAGAGGCTCTTAGAATATTAAGTTGAAAAATCTCTCTCACCGAAGATATCCCGATTCCATAAAAAGAGTTTTTCTTGATATAATCTGATATTTCTAATCTTTCTTTAAATGAAATTTTCTTTGAGTCTCTTATTGATTTTGTATTAATATTTTTTTTAAAGATTACTGCTGCCGCGACAACAGGACCGGCAATGCATCCTCTTCCAACTTCATCAACACCTGCTACCTTTCTATTAAAAGGCAATTTTTTTTATACCTAAATCTCTCATTTTTTGCCTAATCATTTTCAAATCAATCCATGCAAGTTTTTTTTGCTCTGGTTGTCTCATTAAAAAAGCTGGGTGAAACGAAGCAATTGTCGAAATTACGGTTTTGCCAATTTTTTTTTCATGCCATTTACCTCTTGCTTTAGAAATAACGACTTCATTTCCTAAAATTGCATTTAAAGCAGTGCTACCTAATAGTAGTAAAATTTTTGGTTTAATAATATTTATATGTTTCTCTAAAAATGGTAAATATCTATTAATTTCTTCATCAGTTGGCTTTCTATTCTCAGGGGGTCTATAGTTTACAACATTTGTAATGTAGACATTTTCTCTGTCTAGATCTATAGATTTAAGCATTTTATCTAATAATTGACCCGCTCTACCCACAAAGGGTACTCCCTCTTTATCTTCATTTGCTCCAGGCCCTTCACCTACTATCATGATTTTAGAGTTTGGATTTCCATCAGAAAATACCATTTTTGTGGCATAATTTTTTAAAGAACAATTTTTAATTTCAGAAATTGATCTTTCGAGATTATTTAATTGTTGTGTGATATTTTTTGTCTCATTTTTTAAATCTTTTTTTTTGTACCTGTTAATAGCGCTCTCACGAAATATCAAATTATGATTGATTAAATTATAGTATTTTATTAATTTAGTGAGTTTATTATTGACTTTCATATGAAGAATTTTTTCAATAGCCTTAAATTTATATTATTTAGTGGTATTTTCATAATTATTTTTTCAAATATACACGTAAAAAGTTTAGAAAAGTCATTAGACGGGTACGATGTTTCAAATTATCTTTCCGGAGTTTTATCTTTAAATAAAAACGATTACAACAAAACATACAATTATTTGAAAAATGTCGATGGTCTCGAGGATAAACATTATACTTACTCACAAATTTACCTTTACTCATTAATCAATCTTGGGAAATTTAGAGAGGCATATCTTTATTCAAAAAAATTACTTAAAAAAAATTTAAATAACTTCGAAAGCGATCTTTTAATTGGTGTTTATCATTTGAAAAATAAAAATTACTCTATGTCTCAAGAATCGCTAAGGGAAAATTCATTAAGAAAAAACCTTGATCCTCTTCAAAAAATAGTTTCAGTTATATCTTACAATATCTCTAATTTAGATGACACCCCTTACAAAGAAGCCATAGAGAATTTAAGTTTAATTGATAGCCGGTTTGAAAATATCAAAAAAATTCAAAAAACTCTTCTAGACTGCTTTTATGAATCAGAAAGTATAAATTTTTCGTATGAAAAATTAATAAATGATAAAACAGTTAACTTTTTGAGATATAATTTCTTTTATGCCAATTATTTAATAAATAAAAATAAAATAAACAAAGCAAATGAAGTAATAAAATTTTCATTAGAGAACTCACCAAGAAATCTCCTAATAAGACAGTTACAATTAGATTTGACGAATAATTCTAATTTAAAAAATAATTTTCAATGTAAAAACAAATCTCATATTCTGTCTGAGTTTTATTATATCGTCTCTAATGCTTTATCCTCACAAAGTTTTTTCACGATTTCAAATTTTTATATTAATTTAGCAAAATATTTAAATCCAAACTTTGTCTCTCACGACATACTTTATGCTGAAAATAACATTTTGACTGACAATACAAAAGTTGCAAAAGAACTTTTTTATAAGTTAAAAAAATCGGGTGATACCTATAATTGGTTTGCCTCAAAAGAAATAACGAGTCTTTTAATTGAGGAGGGTGAAAATGATAAAGCTATTAAATTTTTAAAAGATAGTTATTTTGAAATAAACAATCCTAATCTTTTTCAAAAAATTGAATTTGCTAATTATCTTAAAAATAATAAATTGTATGAGGAAGCTATCAAGTATTATTCAGATATTTTAAAATCAATTGATAAGAGTCATATCCTTTATCCTCAAGCGACAGATGGCAGAGGGATCTCCTATGAAAGAATAGGCTTATGGGAAAAAGCAGAAAATGATTTTTTAAATTCTTTAGATGCCAAACCCGATCAAGCGTATGTATTGAATTATCTTGCATACTCTTGGATAGAAAAAAACGAGAAAATTGAAAAATCTCTAGATATGTTAAGAAAAGCCAACAATTTAAAAAAAGATGATCCTTATATTATTGACTCGTTAGGATGGGCGTTATTTAAGTTAAAAAACTTTAAAGAAGCTGAAAAATATTTACAAAAAGCGGTAATGCTCCTTCCATCAGACCCAATTGTTAATGATCATTTTGCAGATATTTTGTGGATTAATAATAAAAAAATACAAGCAAGATATTATTGGAATTATGTTTTAAATTTAGAGGAAACAGAGAAAGATATGAAAAATAAAATTAACAAAAAAATTATTTCAGGTCCAGATCTATCGATTATAAATTAATGAAAATTAAATCTTTCGCAAAAATAAATCTTACATTAAATGTAGGAAAAAAACTTAATTCAGGCCTTCATAATATTCAATCAAATTCTATTTTAATAGATTTGCATGATCAAATTTATTTGAAAATAAATAAAAAGAACAAAGATAAGATTACATTTAGTGGCCCATTCTCTAAAGCAGTTAATAATGATAGCAATTCAATTCTAAATACGCTTAAAATACTAAGGGTTTCAAAAAAAATTATAAATTATTATGATATAAAAGTAAAAAAAAATATTCCTGTTTTTTCAGGTCTTGGAGGAGGCACATCTAATTCATATTTTGTTTTAAGGAAAATTTTAAAAGATAAAAAAATTGATAGAAAAATTTTAAGACTTCTTAAAAAAAAAGTTGGAAGTGATATTCAGCTTTTTCATTTCAAGCAAACTTTCCAGAAAGACTTAAATACTACTATAAATTATAAAAAAAATTTCAATCTATTCTTACTTCTTGTCTACCCCTACATTAATTGCTCTACAAAAAAAATATATTCAAAAGTAAAAAAAGTGTCTAAATTTTCTAAATTAAATTATTCAAATTTTAAAAAAATGGATAAATTTCTTAAGGTTATTTCTAGTGACAAAAACGATCTCCAAAAAATCGTGGAAAACTCACACCCTGAGGTCACCAGAATATTAAAAAATATACAACTTCAAAAGGGATGCTGTTTTTCAAGAATGACTGGTTCCGGATCCGCATGCTACGGTATTTTTCAAAATAAGAGATTAACTCACCTTGCGTCAAAAAATTTAAACAAAATGTTTCCAAATTATTGGCATGCAATCACAAAAACTATTTAATTTTCTAAAATTATGATATATCAAAATAAACATTGGGGCATAGCCAAGTGGTAAGGCAGCGGTTTTTGGTACCGCCATCCTAGGTTCGAATCCTAGTGCCCCAGCCAAAATTAAGCATTATGCTTTTAAAATTAAATATTTTCAAAATTTTAAGATCAAAATTTTTTCCCTTTTATAAGTCAAGTGAACTAAAGGAAATTTTTAAGATTCTAGAAAAAGACCATCAGAACTCCGATGAAGTAGCTATGTTTGTAGGAGGTTGTGTAAGAAATTATTTAAAAAACAAGGATATCAATGACATTGATCTTGCCACGATATTAACTCCAGATCAAATAAAACAAAAGTTTGAAAATACAAAATTTAAAGTTGTTGAAACTGGTATTGGTCATGGTTCCATTACACTTTTAGGAAAAAATCTCAAATATGAAATTACCACATTAAGAAAAGATATTAAAACAGATGGGAGACACGCCGAGGTCGAGTTCTCCACAGACTGGACAGAGGACTCAGAGAGAAGAGATTTTACAATCAATGCTATTTATTTAAATAAAAAAGGAAAAATTTTTGACCCCCAGCTTGGTGTGAAGGATCTCAACAACAATATTGTTAAATTTATAGGTGATCCAGAAAAAAGGATACAAGAAGATTATTTAAGAATTTTAAGATTTGTTAGATTTTCTTTAACTTACGGTCATCAACCTGAAAATACCACAATGAGATCAATACGATTAAATATTAAAGGAATTTCAAAAGTCTCAAAAGAAAGAATATTAATAGAGGCTAATAAAATATTGAAATTAAGTAATTTTATAGAGATCTGTAAAAACAATAATCTGAAAGAAATTTTTGAAATCATTTTTCAAGAATTTAAATATTTCAAAAGACTTGAAAATTTGTATAAATTTAAAGAAAAATTAAATAAAGACATATTTTTACTAACAGCGATACTAGTTGTAGACGACAAAAAAAATCATGAATATTTTGTGCACAAATATAAACCATCAAATAATTTTATAAAAAAGCTTAATTCTATTGCTAAAAGTTATGAGGCTTCGTTAAAAAATAAAGATTTTTTTAAAAAAGATTTAAAAAAAAATATTTATATTTTCGGAAAAGAAATAATAACTACACTTTTTTTACTTAAGGAGTCTGAAAAGGTAAAAAATAACATAGAGTTTTTAGATACTATACAAAAAACTGAACCTCCTAAATTTCCTTATAATGGGGATTACTTAATAAGTAGAGGTTTAAAAGAAGGAAAAGAACTTGGAGATATACTCAATTATTTAGAAGAAAAGTGGATTAACGATAATTTTAAAATTGATGAAAGTGAAATAAGCTCAGTAATAACAAAGCGTAAAAATATTTAGATATACTCAACTTTTAAAATTTCATAATTTTTTTCTCCAGACGGAGTATTTATTGTAACCAACTCCCCAAGATTTTTTCCTATAAGACCTTTTCCAACAGGACTTTTGAAATAAATTAAATTATTTTTTATATCTGCTTCATCTTTCCCAACAATTTTATAATTCAACTCTTGAGAAGATTCTAAATTTTTTAGAAAGACCGTTGACCCAAATATCACTTTTCCTTCATTTTCTATTTTAGTAACATCTATTACATTTGCTCTTGCTATTGTGTCATTAATTTCTAACACTCGACCCTCTAAATGAGATTGTTGCTCCTTAGCAGCATGATATTCGGCATTTTCTTTAAGATCTCCGTGAGATCTTGCTTCAGCAATGGCAGATACTATTTTTGGTCTTTGAATATTTTTTAAATCTTCAAGTTCCTTTTTCAATTTTTCAAGCCCAGAGATAGTAATTGGTTCTTTTTCCATCTTAGTCCCATTTTGCTTCTGGAGGTAAAGACATTAATATAGACTTTATATTTCCTCCAGAATTTAAACCAAACTTAGTTCCCCTATCGTATAATAGGTTAAATTCAACATATCTTCCTCTTTTTAATAATTGTTTTTCTTTTTCAAGTTTTGTCCATGACTTCTTAATTTTTTTTAAGATTAATTCTTTTGATAACTCTATAAATGTTAGACCAGCATCGCGAACAAAATGAAAATTTTTAACCCAGTTTTTTTTTTCGTAGTCGAAAAATATACCACCAATCCCCCTCGGTTCGTTACGATGCTCTAAAAAAAAATATTTTTCACACCAATTTTTATATTTTTTATAATTTTTTTTATTTTTAATACATAAAAGTTTTAATTTTTTATGAAAAAATTCTGCCTCTTTTTTATCTTGAATACAGGGAGTTGCATCTATTCCACCTCCAAACCATTCTTTACTCGTGACAATGAACCTCGTGTTAAAATGTAAGGCAGGAATATGAGGGTTTTGCATGTGAGCTACAACTGAGACACCAGATGCCCAGTATTTTCCATTTTTGCTAGCACCTAAAATATTTTTACGAAATTTCTTTTCAAAAATTCCTGATACTGTCGATTTATTTACCCCAACTTTTTCAAATATATTTCCATTCTTAATAATCATTGATTTTCCACCGCCATTTTTTGGGTTATCTTTTTTCCACTCATGTACAAAAATTTTTCTTGGCGATTTTGAAAATTTTTTCTCTAAATTTAAAAACTGACTGATTATTTGGTTTTGTAAGTAATCAAACCAACTATCTACAGCTCTTTTTTTATCCGCTGTTGTATAAATTTTCATAATAAATTATTCTGCCTCAAAGCTTCAGCAGATGCAACTGCGCCAGAAATAGCAATATTTAATGATCTTGTTTTTTTATTAATTGGTATTTTAAGTCTATGCTCAATAGACTCATGTAATTCTTTAGGAACACCTTTACTTTCTCTTCCAAGCAGTAAAATATCGTTTTTTTTAAATTTAAAATTTAAATAAGAAATCCTAGATTTTGTTGTTAATAATACAATACGCGATTTTTTGTTGCTGTCTCTAAAATTTTTAAAATCAGTATATTTATGCAAATGTTTGATATCCATGTAGTCCATTACAACTCTAGTAAATCTCCTATCGTCAAGTCTAAATGAACAAGGCTCTATAATATGAATCTTCATACCAAAACAAGAGGCAAATCTTATTATTGCAGCTGTATTTTGAGGGATATCGGGTTTATATAAAGCAATGCTAATCATTATCACCAATTTTATGTGTCATTCTGACCCTAGAAATTAAATTTATTAGTTTTATTTAATAATTACATTATAAGTATCATATGGCAAAAAACAAAAAAACCACTAGAAGAGACTTTCTTTATACAGCGACATATACAATAGGAGCTGTAGGTCTAGGTGCTACTATTTGGCCGTTTATTGATCAGATGAATCCGGATAAATCTGTTCAAGCTTTGGCAACAACAGAAGTTGATGTTAGCACTGTCGAGCCAGGTAACTCTATAACAGTTTTATGGAGAGGTAAGCCAGTATTTTTAAAAAGAAGAACTCAAGAGGAAATTAACGAAGCAAGAGCAGTTAATTTAAAAGAGTTAAAAGATCCTCAAAAGGATGAAGAAAGGGTTAAAGAGGGAAAAGACGAATGGTTAGTTATGTTAGGAGTATGCACTCACTTAGGTTGTGTGCCGCTTTCTAATAAAGGAGATTATAAAGGTGGCTGGTTTTGTCCATGCCATGGATCTCATTATGATGTGTCTGGAAGAATCAGAAAAGGACCAGCACCAGTAAATATGGAGATTCCAAAATATGAATTTGTTGATAATAACACTATTAAAATAGGATAAAGATAAAATTATGAGTGACCACGAATACCAACCAACATCAAAAGCAGGAAAATGGTTTAATGATAGACTGCCTTTATTATCTCTTGTTTCTCATTTGAAAGATTATCCGACACCAAAAAATTTGAATTATTGGTGGACATTCGGTGGCATACTTACATTTTGTTTGCTGACACAGATAATCACAGGAATAGTTCTGGCAATGCATTATGTGGCCCATGCTGATTTAGCTTTCGGTAGTGTCGAACACATAATGAGAGATGTTAATTACGGTTGGTTGATAAGATATATCCATAGCAATGGAGCATCCATGTTTTTTTTAGCTGTATATATTCATATTTTTAGATCTTTATTTTACGGATCATACAAATCTCCAAGAGAAATTATTTGGATTATAGGTATTCTAATTTATTTGTTAATGATGGCCGCAGCATTCATGGGCTATGTATTACCTTGGGGTCAAATGAGCTTCTGGGGTGCTACTGTAATAACAAATTTATTTAGCGCTATTCCCCTTGTAGGTGAAAGTATTACTACTTGGTTATGGGGTGCCTATTCAGTAGATAACCCAACACTTAATAGATTTTTTAGTTTACACTATCTAATTCCTTTCTTAATTTTAGGATTAGTAGTCTTGCATATTTGGGCTTTACATGTGCCTGGAAATAACAATCCAGTTGGTATCGACATTCAAAAGCCATCAAAAGATACTGTACCTTTTCATCCTTACATAACAATAAAGGATATTTTTGCGTTATTAGTTTTCATGATTATTTTTGCAGGATTTGTGTTCTTTGCACCAAATGTTCTTGGACATTCAGACAATTATATACCTGCTAATCCAATGGTTACTCCAGCACATATAGTCCCTGAATGGTATCTCTTACCTTTTTACGCGATATTGCGATCTGTGCCAGATAAACTTGGAGGGGTTATACTCATGTTTTCTGCTATTTTTATTTTATTTATTTTACCTTGGCTAGATACCTCTAAAGTAAGATCTGCGGTTTTCAGACCAATTTACAGACAATTTTTTTGGATATTAGTTTTAGATATTCTAGTTTTAGGATATGTGGGTGCAATGCCAGCAGAGGGAATATATTTAGTTTTAGCAAGAGTTGGAACTATTTATTATTTTCTCCACTTTTTGGTTATATTACCAGTAGTTGGCTATCTAGAAAAAACTGACCCACTTCCAATAAATATTTCTGATGCAGTAATGTCAGGTTCTTCCAATTTATCTATTGCAAAGAAAGATGAAAAAAAAGTTTAAGCTATTAATTTATTTTTCATTATTAAGTTTATTCTATTTTACAAAGTTATTATCGGCAGAGGCAGTTGATCCTATAAAAATTGATTGGAGTTTTAAAGGATACACTGGTAAATTCGATAGAGCTTCTCTTCAAAGAGGATTTCAAGTTTATAAAGAAGTATGTTCATCTTGTCACTCCATGCAGTATTTAAGCTATAGAAATCTTGGTGAGCCAGGTGGTCCAGAATTTACCGAGTCCGAAGTCAAAGCTATCGCTGCAAGCGTAGAGGTTACTGATGGCCCTGATAGTCAGGGAGAAATGTTCAAAAGACCCGGTCGTCCCTCAGATAAATTTGTTAATCCATATCCAAATGTTCAGGCTGCTGCCGCTGCAAATGGAGGAGCCTATCCACCAGATATGTCTGTACTAGTCAAGGCAAGAAAAGGTGGAGCAAATTATATATATTCAGTTTTAATGGGTTATGAAGATAAACCAGCTGGTGTAATATTGGATGATGGAGTCTATTATAATAAATATATGGTAGGCCAAAAAATCAAAATGCCAAAAGTTTTAAGTGATGGATTAGTTGATTACTCGGATGGAACGGTTGCTACAGAAGATCAAATGGCAAAAGATGTGACAACATTCCTGAGTTGGGCGGCCGAACCAGAATTAGAAGCAAGACATAAACTTGGAGTTAAAGTTCTTATTTATTTAATATTACTATCGATTTTAGTTTATCTAAGTATGAAAAAACTATGGTCAAGGATTGACTCTGAAATATAAAACATCTCCATCTTTTACAATATAATCCTTTCCTTCAATTCTAAGTTTACCTTTTTCTTTACATTTTTCTGCGCTCCCATACTTAATGAAATCCTCACAAGAAACTGTTTCAGCTCTTATAAAATTTTTTTCAAAATCTGAGTGAATTACACCTGCAGCTTTTGGTGCTAATGTATTTCTTTTTATAGTCCATGCTCTGCTTTCTTTTGGTCCTGAAGTAAAAAAAGTGTCCAATTCTAATAGTTCGTACCCAGCTCTAATTAATTTATTCAGGCCAGTTTTCTCTAATCCTATTTCCTTCATAAATATTTCTTTTTCTGACCCATCCAAACTTGTTAATTGATCCTCTATATCTGCACAAATAAAAGTAATTTTTTCGTTTTTGTAAAAATCTTTTATTTTTTTCGTGTATTCATTTCCTAATACCAAACTTCCTTCATCAACATTACATACAATAATTTTGGGCTTAACACTCAAAATTCCATTTCTCGTCAAAAATTTACTGGATTCTAGATCGATATTTTCAATTTTTCCATCACCCAACATTTGTAGCGTTTTATTTAAAAGATCAATTTCTTTAGTTGATAAATCTTTTTTTTTATTTTTTTCAAGTTTTTTTTCTATCAAATCAATATCTGCTAATGAAATCTCTGTTTGAATAGTTTCTAAATCTGCCACAGGATTGATTTCATTATTAACATGTTGAATTTTATCTGATTTAAAGCATCTTACCAGATGTATTATTGCATCCACCTCCCTTATATGAGATAAAAATTTATTACCTAAACCCTCTCCCTTTGAGGCACCTTTTACAAGACCAGCAATATCTACAAAGGTAATATTAGTGAATATTTTTTTTTCTGATTGGGATAATTTTGATAGTTTTTCTAATCTTTCATCAGGAACATCTACAACACCGATATTAGGATCAATTGTACAAAAAGGAAAGTTTGCAGCTTCAGCATTTTTAGATGCCGTAATGGCATTGAACAAAGTTGATTTGCCAACATTTGGAAGACCAACAATTCCGCACTTAAATCCCATTCAAATTTTGATTAACCTTACTTGAAAATAAGTCAATTTTTTTTTCAATCAATGTTGGAATAAGTTTTACAATATTATTAGTAATCTCCTTTATTTTTTCTTCTTCCTCCTCTTTGAAGTCCTCCAACACATGTTTATTCACTTTTTGTTTTTCTTTTGGATGACCTATCCCAACGCGAACTCTGGAATAATCTTTACCAATAAATTTATCAATTGACTCTATTCCATTGTGACCCGCACTTGAACCACCAAATTTTGCTTTAATTTTTCCAAAATCAATGTCCATATCGTCATGAAAAACTATTACATCTTTTGCATCAATCTTGAAATAATCTACTAATTCTTTTACTGCTGTACCCGAATTATTCATGAAGGTAAGTGGTTTTATAGCATAAACTTTTTTTGAGTCTATGTTGCCAGTTGTGAGCAAACCTTTAAATTTTGGTTTTTGTTTGGTTAGCTTGAATTCAGAATTAATTGCATCTATAATTTTAAATCCAATGTTATGTCTATTGTTAGAACTGACTGGTCCAGGATTTCCTAATCCGACTAATAAAAGCATACTAAATTATTTTTTCTCTTGTGGTTTTTTTTCAGAAGATTGAGACTTTTTATCTGTCGCCCCATCTTTAGATTTTTCATCTTTTTTTGTATCAGTCTCTTTGCCATCTTTAGCTTGAGCCGCTTTACTGTCAGCACCTTCTGCTGCTACTGTTTCACCGTCCGCTGTAGCTCCCT
Organism: uncultured Pelagibacteraceae bacterium; assembly: GCA_902573865.1. Classification (GTDB taxonomy): domain Bacteria; phylum Pseudomonadota; class Alphaproteobacteria; order Pelagibacterales; family Pelagibacteraceae; genus Pelagilacustribacter. Next base: position 4,174 of record CACGLI010000018.1, on the reverse strand, counting down.
CGGCTGCTTCTTCAGCAGGTTTCTCGGGTTCTTTAATCACCGTAGGAGGGGCAACAGTAGCAATAACAAAATCTCTTCCAACTATTGTAGGTTTTACATTTTCATCTAAGTTAACAGAGGAAATTTTTAAACTAGTACCAATATCACTTCCCTTTAAGTCAACAATCAATTCATTAGGGATTTTTTCTGCTGGACAACTCAACTCAATTTTTCTTCTTACTATATTCAAAACTCCCCCTCTTTTTAAACCTGGAGAGTCATTTTGGTTGATAAATTTTACTGGAATTTCTAAAACTACTTTTGCACCAGACACAACTCTCATTAAATCAATGTGTATCGGCTCATCAGAAATAACATTATAACTTATATCTCTTGGTAAAACTTTTTCTTTTTTTCCATCAATTTCTATTTCAAAAACTTTTGACAAAAAAGACTCAGAGTCAATTACGTTTTTTAGTGAGTTTTTATCTATAGAAATTTTTTTGTTTGGATCTTTTCCTCCATATAGAATAGCAGGAATAAAGCCGTTTTTTCTTAGCTTATTGTTAGCGCTAGATGTTGTTTCATTTCTAAGAATTGCTTTAATATTTGTCATAAGAAACTGAAGGTATTTAACTCAACTTCATAAATAAAACAAGTGTTAATTGAACAAATCTGACACTGAAGTAGAGTTTGATATACGTTTTATTGCCTCAGCCATCAAAGGAGCAATAGACAAAAGCTCAATTTTATTAATATTTTTAATTTTATTTAAATTATTAATAGTGTCAGTAATGATTAATTTTTTTATTTTTGATTTTTTAATTTTATCAACTGCCGAGCCGCTTAATACAGCATGAGTAATAAAAACATATACATCTATAGCTCCTGCTTTTTTTAAAGCATCTACAGCATTTACAATTGTTCCACCGCTATCAATTATATCATCAACAATAATACAGGTTTTTCCTTTTACATCACCGATGATGTTCATTACTTTAGATTGACCGGGTCTCGGTCTTCTTTTGTCTATAATTGCTAAATCAGCTTTAATTCTTGTAGCAAGGCCTCTGGTTCTCTGAACACCACCAACATCTGGCGAAACGCAGATCAATTTTTTACTTTTTAATTTTCTTTTAATATATTTTGCAAAAAGTGGAGTAGTAAATAAGTTGTCAACTGGCATATCAAAAAAACCTTGAATTTGACCAGCATGTAAATCAACTGTAACAACTCTACTTGCACCAGCATTTGTTAATAAATTTGCAACAACTTTTGCAGATATAGATGTTCTTGGAGCAACTTTTCTGTCTTGCCTAGCATATCCATAGTAAGGAATTACAGCTGTTATATTTTTAGCAGACGATCTTTTTAAAGCATCGATAACTAATAATAGTTCCATTAAGTTATCATTAGCTGGGTTTGAAGTTGATTGAACCACAAAAACACTATTTCCTCTTATATTTTCGTTAATTTCAATGTAAATTTCTCCATCTGCAAATCTTTTTATATTTGTATTAACGAGTTTAAGTTTTAAAAGTTTAGAGATATCCTTGCTAAGCTTAAGATTACTTGTACCAGAAAGAATTTTCATGGGTGATGCCTATTTATACAGTTTTTTTTTAATTTTTCAAACAATTAAATTAAAACTATAGCTGAAATATTCCTTCCGAAATCTAACTCTTTTAATTTTTTTGACCTTCGATAACTAAAAAAATTGTTTTTGTCTTGAAAAGTATCATATTTCAAATTGTCAATCTTTACATTTAACCTTTTAAGTTTTTCGTAAACAAACTTTCTTAGATCAAACAATTTTTTGTTTGTTCTTCCTGGTGAAAAGTAAATTCTATTTTTTTTTGATTGAGTGATGAATTTTTTGTAGAACTTATTATCAATCTCATAATTTTTTTTTCCAATGCATGGTCCTACACATGCTATAATATTACTGTTAGGGTTAATTTTACTAATTTTTTTTATTGTATTTTCTATAATTCCCAAAAAAGCACCTCTCCATCCCGCATGAATACATCCAACAATCCTTTTTTTATTTTCGTATAACAAAATTGGTACACAGTCTGCTGTCAAAACACCTATACCGATACCCTTAAGTGTTGTTATCATAGCATCAGAATGAAACCTTTTTTTTCCTAGGTTTTTTTTAGTAATAATAGATACTTTATTACTGTGTGTTTGATACATTAGTTTCAGATTTTTTTCTTTGATTTGAAGTTTTTTGGAAACAAAATTTAAATTCTTTTTTATTCTAAATTTTGAGTCTTTAGATCCAAGTCCACAATTTAAACTTCTATAAACGCCTTTAGAAAATCCCTTTTTTCTTGAAAAAAAAAAGTGTTTTATATTCTTTTGTTTTTTTAACTTTTTTGAGACAAACATTAATCAAATCCCAAAATATCATCATTATTTGATTTAAAAGCAAATATAACTTTAAATAAGTCTCCCATCATTTTTCTATCTAGCAGTCTGTGTAGCCTTCTTTCTAAATTGTTAACCTGCAGTTTATTCATATTTTTTTTAAGTATTTTTGCTCTTTCAACTATACCCATTTTTTCTAAAAAAAATTTCTGAGTAACAACTTTTTTTACTTTTAGATTATTTCTAAAGAAGAATTCACTAAGTAGATTAAAGTTTACTAAATAAGTGATGTCGGCTTTGTATATGTTTTTTAATATGTCATTTTTTTTATGTTTTCTAATGGATTGCAAGGTATTTAAATTTTGTGATTGAAGATAACCATAATCTATCAATAAAATACCACCAGAGAGTAATAATATTTTTTTTATTATTTTATCCAACTCTTGAAAACCAAGTTCAGGATATTCAATGAAATTTAGTCCTTTTAGAGAATTAAAAGATCTTAATTTTTTTTCATCAGAATTTTTAGCCTTTTTGTAAAATTCTTTGATTTCATATTTGCTTTTTCTAAAAAATTTTTCTAAATAATGACCCTTTTGGACTTGAAACTGTTTAATTGGTATTGCATCAAAAAACTCATTTCCGAAAAAAATCACAGGGCCGTTTTTAATCTTTTTAAAATCTTTAATCCAGAAAACCTTATTACTTTCAATTTTTATTTTCTTTTTTTGGATCTTTATTAATAAATCACTTTTTTCATATAAAAAAAAATATGCAGAGGAATAAAATTTAGGAAATCTTTTAAATGTCCTCACTAATATTTTAGCCATACTTCCATCACCTGGACCAAGTTCAACTAAATTAATTTTTTTAGGTTTTCCAAGTTTTTCCCAGGTTGAAATAATCCAAATACCGATTATCTCAGAAAAAATATCTGATATATTTGGTGCTGTAACGAAATCTCCTTTTTTTCCAAAAGGATTCTTTGTGGAATAGTAACCTTTTTTTTTATCAAAAAGAGCGTTATTAAAAAATTCATCAACCGCAATAGATTTTTGATTTAAATTGTTAATATTTGTCTTCATTTTTTTTAAAATAGAATAAAATTATTCCAATAACCACCATTAAAATACTTAATAAAGTTCCCATACTCAAAATATTAAAAAGATAACCTATCTGTAAATCCGGTTCTCTAAATATTTCAGAAAATATTCTAAACGAACCATATAAAATAAGAAATAAATAAGAACAGGTACCTACAACATAATTTTTTTTTGTTATAATTTTATTCAAAATAATAAATAATATTAATCCCTCTAAGATTGCTTCATACAGCTGAGAAGGATGTCTGGTCAGCCCGTCAATTTTTGGAAATATTACACCCCAATATTTAGTAGTAATTTTACCATAAAGTTCTCCATTAATAAAATTAGCTACTCTTCCAAAGAATAAACCAATTGGAGCGACACATGCTATTACATCTAAAATTGCAAAAATTTGAATTTTATTTCTTTTACAAAATAAGTAAGTTCCCAAAATTACTCCTACCAAGCCACCATGGAAAGACATACCACCTTGCCAAATTTTAAAAATTTCAATTGGATTTTCTAAGTAAAATTGCAAATTATAAAAAATTATGTATCCGATTCTTCCACCTAAAATAATTGAAATAACCAAATATGTAATTAGATCATCAAATTTATTCAAACTGATGTTAATGTTTTGATGAATTTTTAACCTTGAAATAATTTTTTTTCCTACCCACCAACCTAAAATAATGCCTATAATGTAAGCAAGAGAGTACCATCTAATAGAAATTATT
>CACGLI010000017.1 GCA_902573865.1 uncultured Pelagibacteraceae bacterium | reverse complement strand
CTGGGATTGCAGGTTTAAAACCAACACTGCACATGATACAATTTACAAAAAAAATTCTTTTAGCTAACAAAGAGTCTATAATTTGCGGCTGGAGCTTAATTAGCAGAGAATTAAAAAAAAATAAAACAAAAGTTATCCCAGTTGACTCCGAACATTTTTCACTTAAGCTATTGTTAGACAACAACCAGGATGAAATAGAAAAAATTTATATAACTGCTTCCGGTGGGCCTTTTTTAAATAGAAAGAAAAAAAAGATTTCTATTAATGACGCAATAAATCACCCAAGATGGTCAATGGGAAAGAAAATTTCAGTAGACTCTGCCACGATGATAAATAAAGTTCTTGAATTACAAGAGGCAAGATTGTTATTCTCAAAATATAAAAATAAGCTCGATATAATTATACATCCTGAGTCATTAATTCATGCGATCGTTATTTTTAAAAATGGCCTAAGTAAAATGCTTTATCATCATCCAGACATGAAAATACCTTTAGCAAATGCCATCTTTGAAAAAAAAGTAATTTTAAAGAATATTTTAAAATCAAATAATAATGATTATTTTCATAACAAAAAGTTTCATTTTTTAAAGACAAATAACAAAAATTTTCCCGCGATTAAATTCATTAATTCAATCAATGAATTTCCAAGTTCCTCAATTATATTAAATGCAGGTAATGAAATATTAGTTGATTTATTTTTAAAAAAAATTATTCAATTTAACTCAATAATTAAGTATTTATCGTCACTTTTGAGAGATAAAAATTATAAAAAATATGCTATAAAAAAACCCAAAAATATAAACGAAATTTTAATTATCGATAGTTGGGCTAGAGAAAAAGTATTAAAAAAAGTAAATATCAAATGAAAATAAAATTTATAATTTTTATAGCTTTAATTTTTTTTACAAAAAATCTGTACTCTCAGAACGCTGATATAATTGTATCTGGTAACGAAAGATACGACAAGCAAACTATAATTGTTTATGGAGAAATTAACCCGCAAGTATCTTATGATAAAAATGATATTAATAATATTTTGAAAAATTTGTACTCAACTAATTTCTTTGAAAATGTTCAAATTACATTTGAAAATAATGATTTAAAAATAAATGTTAAAGAATATCCTATCATTTCAAAAATTAATATTGAGGGGGAGAAAACTAATAAATTTAAGGAACTTCTCTTAGAGAGAATATCATCAAAAGAAAAGGGCCCATTTATTAAAGATGTTCTAGAAAAAGACATATCAAATGCAAAGTCACTATATGAATTTTTAGGTTTCAATAGAGCAGAAATCGATGCAAAATTTAAAGAACTATCAAACAATCAAGTCGAAGTTTTCTTTTTTGTTGAAAAAGGAGAAAGATTGAAAATAAGTGAAATTCAATTTATTGGAGATAAAAAAATTAGAGATAAAAGATTGAGAGATGTCATCGCATCAGAAGAAAATAAATTCTGGAAATTTTTATCTAGAAATACAATTCTAAATAATAAAAATATTGAATTAGATAAAAGACTTCTATCCAATTATTATAAATCTATTGGTTATTATGATGTAAAAGTTTTATCAGAAAGTGTAACCATAGATGAAGAAGGAGTAAAATTAATTTATAATATTAGCGCTGGACAAAGGTATAGAGTTAATAAAATTTCTACAAATATTGATGATGCCCTAGACAAAAATGTTTTTTTTCAGATAAATAAGGAGTTTAAAAAAGTAATAGGTGATTATTATTCACCGTTTAAAGTAAAGTCTATTCTTGATGAGCTAGACGACATTATAAACGCAAATGATTTACAATTTGTTCAGCACTCAGTAAATGAAATTGTTTCTGCAGAAGGCATTGAACTTAAAATAAATATTTTTGAAGGTGAAAAAAATACAGTAGAGAGAGTAAATATTTTTGGTAATACAGTTACTAATGAGGATGTAATAAGAGCAGAATTACTTTTAGATGAAGGAGATCCTTTTAATAAATTAAAACTTGATCAATCACTCTCAGAATTAAGAGCTAGAGGTATTTTTTCTGAAGTTAATTCCAAAGTAAAACCTGGATCTGAGAAGGATCTTAAAATAATTGACATAACAGTTGAGGAAAAACCTACTGGAGAGATTACTGCTGGTGCTGGAGTAGGATCTGATGGAAGTACGGTAGCATTTGGAGTAAAAGAGAATAATTGGCTGGGATCAGGCATACAACTGTCCTCATTTTTAGAGGTAGATGAAAGTAAAGTTAGAGGTGAACTAAGATTTAGTAATCCCAATTTTGATTATACTGGGAATGCGCTTGGATTTAATATCGGTGCGGTTACCAACGATCAATCTGAAGACTCTGGATATAAAAATAATACTATATCTTTTGGAACAAGTATTGACTTTGAACAATATAGAAATATTTTTATAAGACCCGGAGTTTCCTTTGTGTCAGATGATCTAACTGTAGACAGCACAGCATCAAATCTTCTTAAAAAACAAGCGGGCACTTATAACGAATTATCACTTGATTATGCGATAAGAAGAGATGAGAGAAATCGTGCTTATATGCCTACAAAAGGATATGTGACAAGCTTTTATCAAAGTTTACCTCTAGCGTCAGATAATCCCTCAATAAAAAATGTATTCACATTAAGTAATTACAAATCTTTTAGTGAAAATTTAGTTGGAACATTTAAATTTTACGGTGCAGCAGTAAATAGCTTGGATGATAGTAAAGATGTAAGAATTAGCAAAAGAATTAATGTGCCAACTAATAGACTGAGAGGGTTTAAAAGAAACAAATTAGGTCCAGTAGATGGAACGGATTATGTTGGTGGAAATTATGTTTCTGCATTAAATTTTGAAGCGATGTTACCAAATTTACTTCCAAACTCTACTAACGCAGATGTAAGTCTATTTCTAGATTTTGCGAATGTCTGGGGTGTTGATTATAGTGATGTTTTAGATGACTCGGATAAAATAAGATCTTCAACAGGAATATTTACTAATTGGTTATCTCCCATTGGACCACTATCTTTCACATTATCGACACATCTATCAAAAAAATCTACCGATCAAACACAAGGTTTTAAATTTAACTTAGGAACAACTTTTTAATATATGAAAAAAATAATAATATCACTTATTATTCTTATTTTGCTCAGCCTACAATCTTTAAAAGCAGATACAATATATTTCGTAGATTTCACTTACATTTTAAACCAAAGTAAGGCTGGAAAAGGCGCACAGGATTTTTTAAAAAATAGAATAAAAACAGAAAATGCGAAATTTAACAAGTTAGAAAAAAAAATTTTAGAGGATGAAAAAGCTCTTATAGCAAAAAAAAATGTTCTTAAAAATGAGGAATATAAAAAACAATTAACTGAATTAAGAAAAAGAGTTGCGAACATTCAGAAAAATAAGAGAAGTTTCATTGCTGATATTGACAAAAAAAGATCAGAGTCACGAAAAAAATTATTAAGTGTTTTAAATCCTATTATGAAAAATTATATGAAAGAGAATAATATAAAAATTCTAGTTGATAAAAAAAATGTACTTTTAGGTGATAGCAGCCTAGAACTTACTAAACAAATTACAGATTTATTAAATAAAGAAATTAAATCTCTGAATTTAAAATGATTTGGGAGGATAGGATTGTTTTTTATTAAAAAAAAACCTATTAAGCTCTCAAAAATCTTTACAAAAAATAAATTTGAAAAAGATTTACTAATCAAAGATATAAAAACTTTAGATGTGGCTACAAAAACTGACATCTCTTTTTTTGAAAATATTAGATATAAAGAGTTAGCGCTTAAAACAAAAGCTGGAGCTTGCCTTTCCACTGAAAAACTTTCTAAATTTTTACCTAAAGATTGTATAAAAATTATCTCTAAAAATGTTCTATATGATCTTACATATGTATTAAAAACTTATTATCCATTTGCTGATATTGATTACCCAGACACTTATTTATTTAAACCCTCAAAAAACAAATACCCGAAAGTAAGATTTGGTAATAATGTTTTATTAGGAAAAAATGTTAAAATAGGTAAACAATCTTTCGTAGGTAGCAATACGGTAATTGAAAGTGGTGTTAGATTAGGTAAAAATGTGTCTATAGGTTCAAATAATCATATTAAAAATTGCTTTATTGGGGACAATGTTGTAATTCAAAGTGGATGCAAAATAGGATTAAGAGGTTTCGGTTTTATACCCATAAAAGATAATAACCTTAAAATGCCACATATCGGAAAGGTAATTATTGAAAAAAATGCAGACATCGCATCTGGATGCACCATAGATAGAGGATCAGTAAGTGATACTATAATTGGAAAAAATACTTATTTAGATAATCAGGTCCATATAGCGCATAATGTAAAAATAGGAAACAACTGTATGATAGCCGGTCAAGTTGGTTTTGCTGGTAGTTGTACAATTGGAAATAATGTTTCTATTGGAGGCCAAGCAGGAATTTCTGGTCATTTAAAAATAGGTAACAATGTAAAAATTGGTGGTGGAAGTGGAGTAGTTAAAGACATTGAAGATAACCAAATTGTTATGGGATATCCAGCGGTTCCTTTAAAGGAATTTTTAAAAAAAAATTAATATGAGCGAAACAGAAATAGATAAAAAAAAAATTGAGAGTCTTCTTCCTCACAGGGAACCAATGCTTTTAATTGATAAATTAATTAACATTGTGCCTTTAAAGTCTGCTACAGCAATAATGTATGTTAAAAAAAATGGATTTTATGTTCAAGGACATTTTCCTGGTCAACCTGTTATGCCTGGTGTTTTAATAGTAGAGGCTTTTGGACAAGCTGCGGCAGCACTAACTGCACTTGGCATTGACCCTAAAGAGTATGCTAACAAACTTGTTTATTTAATGAGCGTTGATAAAGCAAGATTTAGAAACCCTGTATTGCCTGACTGTGAGCTAAATTTAGAAATTGAAGCAATTAGATCACACGGACGGGTTTGGAAATACAAGGGCATTGCCAAAGTTAACGGTAAAAGAATGGCTGATGCAGAATGGTCAGCAACAATTGTGGATAGAAATAAATGATACACAAATCCAGTATCATAAGCCCTAAAGCAAAAATATCAAAACAAGCCAAAATCGGACCTTTTTGTTTTGTTGGTGAAAATGTTCATATCAAGGAAAATGTAGAATTAATTTCTAATGTTCATGTAGAAGGAAATACGATAATTGGAAAGGGCACAAAAATTTTTCCTTTTGCAAGTATAGGCACTCAGCCACAAGATTTAAAATATAATGGTGAAGCGAATAGTTTAGAAATCGGTGAAAATAATCTTATTAGAGAATATGTTACTATTAATCCAGGAACAAAAGGTGGAGGATCTAAGACTATAATAGGTAATAATTGTTTGTTTATGATTTCATCCCATGTTGCGCATGATTGTGTAGTAGGTAACAATGTTATTATAGCTAATAATGTACCTTTAGGCGGCCATGTTACAATTGAAGACTCAGTTATTATAGGTGGTAATTCAGCAGTACAACAATTTACCAGGGTTGGAAGGTTAGCTATGATTGGCGGAATGACAGGAGTTTTAAAAGATGTTATCCCATTCGGACTTTCATTCGGAAACAGAAATTATCTTGAAGGTTTAAACCTTATTGGATTACGAAGAAAAAAATATGAGAATCAAAAAATTATGGAACTAAACCAAGCCTATAAAGAAATATTCAGAGATGAAAATTTTCATGATAATTTGAGTAAAATTAACGGACAATTTAAAGATAATGAATTAGTCAACGAGGTAATTTCTTTTATTGAAAAAGATAAAAAAAGACCTATTTGCACCCCTAAGAAATAGTAAATTATGATTGGTCTTATATTTGGAGAAAATGAACTTCCAAAAGAAATTTTAAGAGCAGTTAAAAATAAAAAAATAAAATACATCATTATTGATTTAACCAGCAAAAATATTTTTAAAAAAGATAAATATTCATACAGAGCATCTATTGGTCAGTTTGGTAAAATCATAAAAATATTAAGACAAAATAATTGCAAAAAAGTTCTGTTTGCTGGAAATGTAAAAAAACCAAATTTGACAAAATTGAAGGTAGATTTTAAAGGATTTTATTATTTACCTAGGATTATAAAAAAATCAAAATTGGGTGACGCAGCAATACTTAAAGAAATTATTAAGATATTAGAAAAAGAAAAAGTCAAAACACTAAGTTCACTTTTTTTTACTCCGAAATTATCCTTAAAAAAAGGAATATTTACAAATATTAAACCAAACAACACTGACTCTTTAGATATTAAAAAATCTATAAAAGTTTTAAATTCCATTGATAGATATAATTTTAGCCAAGGTATCGTTGTAAGAAATAAAAAGATAATTTCAATTGAAGGAAAAGGTGGTACCAAATTAATGTTAAAAAAAATAAAAAATAAAAGTAAAAAAAATGAAGGGGTTCTGGTTAAATTTCCAAAAAGAGGTCAGGATTTAAGAATAGATCTTCCAACTATAGGAAAAGATACATTAAATCAGTGTAAATTAGCCAAAATAAAAGGAATAGTTTTAAAAGCTAATAAAAATATTGTTCTTGATAAGTCTAAATGTATAAGCTTGGCTAACAAAAATAAAATTTTTATTTCGGTATTATAATATAAAAAATGAAAAAAATTTTCATACTTACCGGTGAACCTTCTGGAGATAAGCTGGCGTCTCAGATAATTAAAAAACTTAAAACTAAAGACGATAAAATACAATATTTATGTTTAGGTGGTGAAAATCTTAAAAATTTAGGAATTAAATCTATTAAAAATTTAAATGATGTAACTTTTTTAGGATTCACAAAAGTCATTACAAATATTTTTAAAATAAAAAGAAACATAAATGAAACGGTCAAACAAATTATTGAATTCGATCCTGATATCCTGTTTTCAGTCGATAGCCCTGACTTTACTTTAAGAGTAGCGAAAATGGTAAAAAATAAATCCCCTAAAATTAAAACAATTCATTTTGTAGCGCCACAAGTATGGGTTTGGAGGGAAGAAAGAGTAAAAAAAATTAAAAAATTTATAGACCATGTTCTGTTATTATTTAAATTTGAGAAAGTTTATTTTGACAAAGAGAATGTTACTTGTACTTTTGTTGGCCATCCTTTATTAGAAAAAACAAGCACCGCTAAAATCGATATCAATCAAATAATCGGCAAAAATAAAGCCATAATATCAATATTTCCTGGAAGTAGAGAATCAGAAATTGAAAAATTAATGCCAGTTTTGATTGACTTTATAAAATTGATGAATAAAAAATATATGGACTTCAAATATGTGTTTCATACAACATTAGATTTAAGAACTAATATAGAGAAAATCTTAAAAAAATCGGAGATAGAAAATTTTGATATTATAAGTGATGAAAAAATAAAAGAGCACATTCTTGAAAAATCTGTATTCGCGGTTACAAAATCTGGCACTATTTCTTTGGAAGTTTGTTTTAAAAAGATTCCCTCTATTATTATCTATAAAATTAATTGGATAAATTATTTCATAATCAAACTTTTAGTTAAAATAAAATATGCCAATATAATAAATATTGCTGCCAACAAAATGATCATTCCAGAATTGATACAATCAAAATGTAGATCTAAAAGTATTTTCGATACAGTTTCCACTTATATTGAAAACCCTAAAAAAATGTCTGCTCAAATTATTGAAACCCAAGAAGTGCTTGACCAGTTTATAACAGATAAATCGCCATCAGAGAATGTAGCTACTATTTTAAAATCCCATATTTGACCAATTATCATTATCTTCAAATTTTTTTAATTCTTTTTCTGTAGTAGGCCTAAAAATATAAAAAATAATTAAACCTATAATTATTAAAATTAAAAGTGTTTTCATAATTTAAAAAAATTACTTCCTCCTTTAAGATAAGCACATTTCTCACATTCAATATTTATATCAGGAATCTCTTTATGATTTAGAATTTTTTTCATTTCAACAATTTTTTCATCAATCCAGTTTGTATCAACTTTATAAGGAATTAATGAAACTTCAAAATCAATTTTATTATCAAATTTACTCCTCTTTTTTTCTGCATTACATACATAAAAATAGGTAGTATCAGAAACTTCAAATTTCATTTTTCTCAAAATAAACACATATACATCCATTTGAATTTTATAACTAAAGCGCCATTCTGACTTTAAATAAGTGGAAGCCAAAACAGCATTAGATGAAGATTGCGCTTTATAATCTACCACGACTAATTTTTTGCTGTCCAAATCAAACCAAATGTCATCTATACCACCGTGTATAATTAAATTGGTTTTTTCGTGATGAAAAGCTATGCCACCAGTAAGTGAATTTCTCCAGACATCCAAACTCTCATTATCATAAGGTATAAAATTTAGTTTATTTTTTAACATGATAGGGTGAGGTATCTTTTTTTTTCTGTAGTAATCGAATTCTTTTTTTAATAATTCATCAACAGTGTTGTTTAGAGTGTAGGGAGGTGAGGAAATTTCTTTAAGCCCAATTACTCTATCCAAGTAGAAACATCTTTTACAGCTTAAAAAATTAAAAAATTTTGATCTACTTATTTTAAAGGGTTCTGAAGAACTTTTATCATACAATGTGCTTTTTCTAGTTCTAAAGGATGTTTTTATTGTCATCAGAGATCTTTTAATCGTCTTATAACTTCATCCTTTTTTAATGATAAAATTATATCATATATTCCTGGCCCAAATCTTGAACCAACTAATTTAATTCTTAGAGGTTGACCAACACCTTTAAAATTAGTTTTATGATTGCTTATTAGTGTCTTAATTATTGGCTCTAAATTTTCCTTGGATGGTTTTGATAATTTTTCAAACTCAATTATAAATTCGTTAATAATTTTTTTTGAATTCTCATCTATAAGCTTTTTATCCTCATGCCCAATTTGAATTTTGTTCGTAATAATATATTGTGCATTATTCCAGATGTCCTCTAGTGTTTTAGCTTTGTTTTTTAAAAAATCTAAAGAATTAAAAATTATTAACTCTTTCGAGTCATCTAATTTATTTTTATATTTATTGACATACAATTTTAAATAATTAAATAATTCCTTTTTTTCAATTGTTTTAATATATGTTTCATTGATTGAAAAAATTCTAGAAATATCAAGTCTTGATGGAGATTTTCCTACTCCTTTTAAATCGAACAAATCTATGCTTTCTTGTTTTGTAAAAATTTCTTTATCCTTATAGGACCAACCTAATCTTAATAAATAATTTCTTAATGCATCTGGAATAATACCCATTTTTATATAATCTTCTATTGTAGAAGCGTTATCTCGCTTAGATAGTTTTTTTCCTTGTTCGCTATGAATTAATGGAATATGTGCAAACTCTGGTACTTTCCATCCCAAAGCATCATAAATTTGTTTCTGTTTAAAAGAATTAATCATATGATCATCGCCTCTAATAACATGAGAAATTCCCATTTCATTATCATCGACAGTTGCTGATAGTTGGTATGTCGGAGATTTATCTTTTCTTAAAATAATAAAATCCTCAATAGTTGAATTTGATATATTTCTTTCACCTTGTACCAAATCTTTTATAATTGTATTGCCTGAAATCTTACTTTTAAATCTTACAACTGGATCTAAATTTTTTGGAATTTCAAGATCTTTTGCATCCCTCCATTTTCTATTATAAATATAAGGTATACCTTGTTTTTTGCATTTCTCTTTTTGTTCATTTATTTCTTCCTCTGAACAATAACATTTGTACGCAAAACCTTTTTTGAGAAGCTCATCAGCAACAGCTATATGATTTTTTACATTTTTTGACTGAATATATTCGTTCCCGTCATGATTAATCCCAAGCCAATCTAATGAAGTAATAATTTGATCTTTAAATTCATCTTTAGATCTCTCTTTGTCAGTGTCTTCAATTCTTAAAAAAAATTTCCCTTTATTTTTTTTAGCAAGTAACCAATTAAATAAAGCTGTACGTACCCCACCAATATGCAAAGGACCTGTTGGAGAAGGTGCGAACCTACAAATGAAAGACATTTGCTAAATTTAGACTATTTTAATGAAATTTTCTATACAAAGAAATGAGTTTTCCTTGTATCTTTATTCTGTTTGCAGCGTATATTTTTGTTCCGTAATTTTTATTTGCCGCTTCTAATGCTATAGTTTTTCCTTTTTTTCTAATTCTTTTAAGAGTAGCTTCTTCGTCATCGATTAATACAACTGCAATCTCTCCATTATCAGCTAATGAAGTCTTTTTAATAATAACAGTATCGCCATCATTTATTCCGGCTTCTATCATGGAGTCGCCTTTTACTTTAAGACCAAAGTACTCACCGTTATTTTGTAAATCAGCTGGTAAAACTACTTGGTCAACCTCCTGTTGTATTGCTTCAACAGGTGTACCGGCAGCAATACTACCCAAAACTGAAACTTTGCTCGATTTACTTTTGGTTTTATCCAATCCACCTTTAATAATACTTGGAGTAAAAGAATTAAAAATATCGTTTGCGCTTGCATTCTCAGGCAACTTAACAACCTCTAGAGCTCTTGCTTTATGGGCTAATCTTTTCACAAAACCTCTTTCCTCTAATGCTGAGATTAATCTATGTATCCCAGATTTCGACTTGAGGTTGAGTGAATTTTTCATCTCTTCATATGACGGAGATATTCCTGAAGACCTTATCTTTTTATTTATGAAAGTTAATAGATTCTTTTGTTTTTTTGTAAGCATAGAACAAACCTCGTACATATATGTTCTATAAAAGTTCTTTTTAAATTACAACTTAAAATAAAGGGCTAATTTATTGATAAATTTGAATTAATTTTTTCATTAATTCCTGAGGTTTGTCAGATTTTAAAAGTGATTCTCCAATAAGAAAATTTTTAATTCCTGTCTTTTCAAAAATATATTTTGCGTCTTGTTCGCTCTTAATTCCACTTTCAGAAATAATTGGATTTTTATGAGCTTTGATAACTTCAAATATTGAAATGGTATTGTCTATAGATATATCTAAGGTTTTTAAATTTCTATTATTAATTCCAATTAAAGCCTGATCGTATTTTAAAGCTGCCTCAGCTTCCTTTTGATCGTGAACTTCAACTATTACCGACAGATTATGTCTTAAAGCTTCAGAATAAATTTCATCCGCTTGATTTTGATCAAGCGCAGCAATTATCATTAATATGCAATCACATCCATAACTTTTTGACAAAGTTATTTGATAAGGATCTATAAAAAAGTCTTTAGCTAAAATAGGTATCTTAAATTCTTTTTTTATATCTCTTATATATTCCAATTTTCCCATAAAGTATTTTTCCTCAGTTAAAACTGAAAGACATGTTGCTCCATTTTCAGTAAACATTTTAGCTAATTCAATATGATTAAAATTGTCAATTAATAATCCAGCTGAAGGGCTAGCTTTTTTAATTTCTGTGATAAGTGAAATTCCATTATTATTTCGAATCTTCTCTTTAAAATCAAAAAAAATTTGATCATTAATTTCTCTCTCTAAAAAGTCTAGTGATTTTTCTTTTTTAATTAAATTTAATGACTCTTTTTTATCACTAATAATTTTATCTAAAACATTTGTCATAAATTTGATTGAATTTTAGTTAAGTGAAGATACACCTTTCCCGAACTTAAGTGCTTCGAAGCTATTTTGAAAGCTGTTTCAAAGTCTTTTTCTTTGCCTGAAACTATTAATCCCGCTGCAGTATTAAGAGCCACTGATGCTGAAAATTCATTTGAAGTTCCCTTGAAGATTTCTATTATTTTTTCAGAATTAAATCCTGCGTTTTTTCCTTTTAAATTTTCTTTATTAGTAAAATTAATTCCAAATTTTTTCGGGTCAATAGAAAATTCTCTTATTTTTCCTTCATTTAATTCTACTACATTTGTTCTTGCAAATGGTGAAATTTCATCCATTCCATCTTCACTATGAACTATATAAGCGTGAATAATATTATTTTCTTTTAATGCTTCTGCAAATGGTTTCATCCATTTAATATCGTATACTCCAATTACTTGTCTTTTAACCTGTGCAGGGTTACTCAGAGGACCAATTAAGTTAAAAATTGTTTTTTTACCCATTTTTTTTATCGCAGGTCCAACGAATTTCATTGCCAGATGATAATTAGGAGCAAACATAAAAGCAAAATTAAATTTTTTTAAATTATTTTCTACTTCATTCGGTTTTAAATTTATATTTATTTTGAGAGCTTCTAAAACATCAGCTGAGCCACAATTTGAAGAGACTGCTTTATTCCCATGCTTCGCAACTTTTACTCCTAAGCTTGATAACACGATAGCTGCAGCAGTAGAAATATTTAAAGAATTTTTTCCATCTCCTCCTGTTCCACAAGTATCAATAGTATTTTCATCTGTCTTAACTTTAGAAGCTTTTTCCCTTAAAACAAAGATTCCTCCAGCCAATTCATCTTTAGTCTCACCTTTATTTAGAAGTGACTCCAATATTTCAATAATTGAAACTTCGTCAAAGTTACCTTCCATAAGTTCATTAAACAAAATTTTACTTTCCTCAAATGTAAGGTTTTTACCTTTTTTTAAATTTTCAATAATTTTTGACATTTTAATTAGTTACAAAGTTTTTTATTAATTTTATTCCTACTTTAGTACTAATACTCTCAGGATGAAATTGAAAACCATGAATATTATATTCTTTGTGCATCAAACCCATAATTGTTTTATTTTTAGTTTGAGCAGTAATTATCAGCTTTTTCGGAAAATTCTTACGGTCAACTACTAAACTATGATATCTAGTAGCTTCAAAATTGTTTTGAATATTCTTAAATAACCCTTCTTTACTATGTTTTATTTTACTTGTTTTTCCATGCATTAAATTCTTTGCGACAACAATCTTACCTCCAAATACTTGACCAATTATTTGATGACCCAAACAAACACCTAGAATGGGTATTTTTTTATATACTTCTTTAACGATTTTAAGACAGTTACCAGCTTGATCTGGGTTACCTGGTCCAGGTGAAATTACTATTTTATCATATTTTTTTTTTAAGATAGTTTTTCCATCAATTTTATCATTCCTAAATACATCCACATTTTTTTTAAACTTTGAAATATGATGAAATAGATTGTAGGTAAAACTATCATAATTATCTATCAATAAAATTCTCATTATTCGACTGCCTTCATCAGAGCTTTGGCTTTATTTACAGTTTCAGCATATTCTTTTTCTGGCTTACTATCCGCAACAATTCCAGCTCCTGCTTGAACATAAATCTTGTTGTCTTTAATTAGAGCAGTTCTTAAAGCAATACAAGTGTCAAAATCATTATTTGAAGTAAAGTAACCTATTCCTCCCGCGTACAATTTTCTCTTATTTTTTTCAAGCTCATCAATAATTTCCATTGCTCTAATTTTTGGAGCGCCACTTACTGTACCTGCTGGGAAGCCTGATAAAAGTGTTTCAAATAATGAAAATTTATCATTAAATTTTCCAACAACATTTGAAACAATATGCATTACATGAGAGTATTTTTCTACTTTAAATTTTTCAGTAACTTTTACAGTATTAATTCTAGATACTTTACCAACATCATTTCTTCCAAGATCTAATAACATGAGATGTTCAGATAATTCCTTTTTATCTCTAAGCAAATCAAATTTATACTTATTATCTTCTTTTTTATTTCTTCCTCGCGGTCTAGTTCCAGCAATTGGTCTTATAGTAATCTCTCCTTTTCTCAGTCTTACTAAAATTTCAGGACTACTTCCGAGGACACTAAAGTCCCGATAGTTAAAATAAAACATAAATGGAGATGGATTTGATTTTCTTAAGTGATTATAAATTTCTATGGGCCTTTTGTTTATTTTTCTTTCAAATCTTTGGCTTAATACAACTTGAAAAATATCTCCCTTTTTAATGTAATTTTTTGCTTTATTTACTAAATATTTAAATCTTAACTTTGAAGTATTTGACTTAATCTTATTCTTATTTGAATTGAAAGTAAATTGGTTTGGAAGTTTTATATTTTCAAAGTTTTCAAATAGCTCAAATTTTTTTAAAATTGAATAATAAGTATCTTCGTAGTTTTTTATTTTTGTATCAGCGTAGATATTCTCAATGTAGAATATTTTTTTTTTGACATTATCGTAAATAATTAAATTTTTTGGTCTAGACAATCTCACATCAGGTATTCTTAAATCGTCTTTGCAATTATTAGGAACTTTTTCAATATAACGAATAATATCATAAGAAAAATATCCTACTAACATTGACGCCATCGAGGGTAACTGGTTTGGAATTTTAATTTTAAAATTCTCAATAAGTTTATTTAAAAATTTTAAAGGGTTAGTTTTAATTTTAACTTTACGACCTTCCTCATTCAAAGTTACAGAGCTGTTATTAATGTCCCAAATTTTATCAGGATTTAAACCAATAATTGTATATCTTCCTCTTATGCTACCTTTTTCAACTGACTCAAAAATAAAGCTATCTTTTTCAGCTAATAAAAATTTATATAAATTTTCTACTTTACTATAGTTCTTGCAATTTTTAGATGTAAACAAAAGTTGATGTTTTTTTTTAACATGAGTGTTTTTAAATACTTTAAAGCTTTTGTTAACTTTCATCAAAACGAATTTTTAATTCTATCTAAAACCTTCTGATTAACTTCAATGTTATATTTTTTATTTAGATTTTTATCATATAAATTAAAGATTTGTTGAGCTGTATTTAATTTAGTGGTTGCTTTTAGCTTTTCATAATTAGGTATTTTACTGTCAATTTTCATAAATTTTGTGTTTAACGAAAAAACTATAAAGTTTTTTTTGAAAGAATTATCAGTAATTAAGGCGATTTCACTATCTCTAATTTCAAAAATTCTTTTTAATACATTCTTATCAAAAATATTTTGATTTTTCGAACTACTTAATTCTAAATCTTTAATTTGCAAATTATTTTTTTTTGAAAAATCTTCTAAAAAATTTTTGTTATTTTCATTAATCTTTTTCGCAATATCAGTGTTAGATTGTAATTTATAAACTAAGTTAAGTTGAGATAAGATTGAGTCTCTGACTTCCTTATCAGTGATTTTTTTTTGATTTATATTTATTTTGTTCAGTTCAACAACAAAAAATTTTTCACCAATTTTTAAAAATTGAGTTTCTTTTTCATTGTCAAATGAAATAAGTTTACTATAAAGTTCTTTTTTATCTTTTGTATTCTGGTTCGCCACATCACTTGGTGCGAAATTATTAATATTTTCGATAGGCAACTTATTTTCATCTGTGATCATTTTTAAATTTTTTCCATCTAATACATTATTTTCAATTTCATCTAATTTTTTAAAATATTGAGTTTCATTATTTTCATATCCTAGATTTTTTGGTGTAATTTCAGATACCAGAAAATTTTTTTTCTTTTCAATATAAAATTTTTTATTTTTTTCATATGTTTCAATTATTTCATCTTCAGAAAATTTTTTATTTTTGTACATATTGTCCAAATCAATATACTTAATTCTTTTTATTTGATTTTTTTTGTTAAATTCATACTCAGTCAAAAAATCTGGAATGATTACCCCATCAGATAAATAACTTAATAATTGCCTTTTTTTCTCTTGTTCTAGAATATTGTTTTCTAATATTGGTGCAGTTATATTATTAGAAATTAAAAATTTTTCATATTCCGTTCTTGAAAATTTTCCATCTTTAAAAAAAGTTTCATCATTAACTATTATCTCTTTTAGTGATTTATCAGATATGACAATATTGTAATAATCAATCTCTAAGTCTATAATTTTTTTACCTATGTACTCGGATAATATTTTTTGTATTAATGTGCCATTTTTAATTTCAATAATTTCTTGATCACTAAGATTTAACCTATTTAAAAAGTTAACAAACTCTTGAGAGTGTATTTTTTCTTTATCAATTGTTGCAACGATATTTTGGTTACCACCTCTAAAAATGTCTCCCATACCCCAAAAAAGGAACGGAAGAATTAAAATACCCACTATTATTTTAAGTAGGAGGGATTTAGAAGTTTTTGCTATTGATCTTGTCATAGTAATATAATAATAAAACTTAAAATTAACACCTATAGAGTAAAATCTTATTTATATCAATTATCATGAGATATTTTATTGGAAATTGGAAAATGTTTGGGGTTCCAAATTCTATAAATATCCTTAAAAAGATAAATTCTTTTTATTCCAAAGATACAAAAAGAAGCAATTACAGAGTAATCATTACTCCGCCTTACACGCTAATAAGGGATTATAGCAATTATTTCAAAAAGAAGAAAATTCAAATAGGATCACAAAATTGTTACCATAAGGATTTATTCTCATCAAATACGGGCGCTATCAGTCCTTTCATGTTAAAAAAATCAGGTGCAACTTATACATTAATTGGTCACTCAGATAATAGAGGGGAGGGCGATACGGATGAAATGTTAAAAAGTAAGGTTAAATTTTCACTTAAAAATAATTTAAAAATTGTATTTTGTATTGGAGAAAGTAAAAAACAAAAAAAAAATCATCAAACTCAAACTGTTCTTAAAAAACAATTATCCAAAGTTTTGGAAAAAAAGTTAAATAGCAAAAATATTATTGTAGCTTATGAGCCAATTTGGTCTATAGGTACTGGAGAACTTCCCACAACAGAAGAGCTTAGTAAGACAATAGTATTTGTTAAAAAAGTACTAAAAGGAATATTTAAGAAAAAAATTCCACCTGTCCTTTATGGCGGATCAGTGGATGGTAACAGTGTTAAATTATATAGAGATAATAAGGAAATTGACGGTTTCCTAATAGGGGGAGCGTCTAAATCATCGAAAAAATTTATTGATATAATAAGAAATTATTATAGATAGTAGTAATGGAAAATTTAATAATTACAATAAATGTTATTTTAGCTGTTGTATTAGTTATTTCAGTCTTACTTCAAAGATCCGAGGGTGGCGCACTGGGTTTAGGAGTTTCACAAGATAATTTCACATCATCAAGATCTGTAAGTACATTTTTGACAAAATTTACAGCAATAGTAGCAACACTGTTTATAATAAACAGTATAGTTTTAGTTTCATTTTCCAGAGATGAGCTTCGTGAAACACAATCTGTTTTAGAAAAAGAACTTGAAGAAAATTCTAACCTCCCACAGATTCCAGAAAACAACAAATAAAACTTTCTTTTAATAATAAATTAAGTATAATGACCTTCCATGGCGCGATATATATTCGTAACAGGCGGCGTGGTTTCATCTTTAGGTAAAGGTTTATCTTCAGCATCATTAGCCTATCTATTACAATCAAGAGGTTATAAAGTTAGACTTAGAAAATTAGATCCATATTTAAATGTAGACCCAGGCACAATGAGTCCTTTTCAGCATGGTGAGGTATATGTAACCGACGACGGGGCAGAAACTGATTTAGACTTAGGACACTATGAGAGATTTTCAGGAATTCTTGCAAAAAAATCAGATAATATTACAACAGGTAAAATTTATAGCGATGTTTTAAAAAGAGAGAGAGAGGGAAAATATTTAGGTAAAACAGTACAAGTTATCCCCCATATAACAAATAGAATTCAAGAGTTTATTCAAAACGATGTTTCCAAAGAGGATTTTGTTATTTGTGAAATTGGAGGAACCGTTGGAGACATAGAAAGTCTTCCTTTCTTAGAGTCTATAAGACAGTTTTCAAATAAAATTGGGAGAAAAAATACATTGTTTATACATCTTACTCTTGTTCCTTACATGAAAGCATCTGATGAAATTAAGACTAAACCCACTCAACATTCAGTCAAAGAATTAAGGAGCATAGGTATTCAACCAGATATAATTATTTGTAGATCAGAAAGATCTTTACCATCTGATCAGAGAAAAAAAATTTCATTATTTTGCAATGTTTCAATTGAGGATGTTATTGAAACAGTAGATGTAAAGACAATTTACGAGGCTCCTATTAGCTTTAATAAGGAAAAATTAGATCAGAGAGTTTTAAAGTACTTTAAAATTAAATCAAAAAAGAAAGTAAATTTATTACCATGGAAAAAAATTACTAAACTTATTTTAACATCAAAAAATAAAGTAAATATAGCAATAATTGGAAAGTATGTAGAATTAAAGGATGCTTACAAATCTTTAGATGAGGCTTTAACTCATGGTGGAATAGCAAATAATTGTAAAGTAAATTTAATTAGAATTGAGTCAGATAAGTTAAAAGCCAGCAAGATAAAAGATTATTTGGGTAGAGTTTCAGGAGTATTGATACCAGGAGGTTTTGGAAAAAGAGGCACAGAAGGTAAAATTGCTGCAATAAATTTTGCTAGAAAATACAATATTCCATTTTTAGGTATTTGTTTTGGAATGCAAATGGCAGTTATAGAGTTTGCAAGAAATAAACTAAAAATTAAAAATGCTACATCTAGTGAGTTTGGCTCCTCAAAAGCTTCAGTAGTAGGACTTATGAATGAATGGATTAAAGACGGTAAACTAATAAAAGGAACTAATAAAAATCTTGGAGGCACAATGAGACTAGGCAGTTATGAGGCTAGACTTAAAAAAGACACATTGATAAGCAATATATATAATGCCCAAAAAATTAATGAAAGACATAGACATAGGTATGAGGTTAACATTAATTTTAGAAAGGAATTTGAAAAAAAAGGAATGATTTTTTCAGGACTATCCCCAGATAATAAGTTACCAGAAATTATTGAATTAAAAGACCACCCTTGGTTTATTGGCGTTCAGTTTCATCCAGAATTTAAATCTAGACCTTTGTCACCTCATCCTTTATTCTCTTCATTTATTAAAGCCGCTAAAACAAATCATAAAAAATGAAAAACTTTAAAGTGAAATGCTCAAATTTTGAAATCGCTAACGATAAACCTTTTACTCTAATAGCTGGACCATGTCAGTTAGAAAGTGAGAAACATGCAATTCAGATCTCATCAGAATTAAAAAAAATAACCAGTGAGCTTGGAATTAATTTAATCTACAAGTCATCGTTTGATAAAGCAAATAGAACAAGTTTAAAAGGCAAAAGGGGCATAGGATTAGATAAATCTCTTCCAATTTTCGATAAAATTAGAAAAGAAGTTGGCGTTCCAGTACTGACCGATGTTCATACCTCAGAGCAATGTTCTATTGTTTCTGATTATGTAGACATATTACAAATTCCAGCATTTTTATGTAGACAAACAGATTTATTAATTGCTGCAGCTAAAACTGGAAAAATAATTAATGTTAAAAAAGGACAATTTTTAGCTCCGTGGGATATGAGTAATGTAATAAAAAAAATTGAAGACTCAGGCAACAAAAATATTCTTATTACAGAAAGAGGAGCAAGTTTTGGTTACAACACACTAGTCTCCGACATGAGATCTTTGCCTATCATGTCGAAATTTGGTTTTCCAATAGTCTTCGATGCAACTCATTCAGTTCAACAGCCAGGAGGAATGGGGGAGAGAAGTGGTGGTCAGAGAGAATTTGTTCCTTATTTAGCGAGGGCAGCAATCGCAGTTGGTGTTGGAGCAATTTTTATGGAAACTCATGAGGACCCTGACAATGCACCTTCAGATGGACCAAACATGGTACCATTAAAAGAAGTAAAAAGTTTATTAAAAAAATTAACTGAGATCGATAAATTAATAAAATAAAAATGGCTAAAATTAAAAATGTAAAAGGCAGGCAAGTCTTTGACAGCAGAGGCAATCCCACAGTAGAAGCTGAAGTTTTTTTAGATAATGGAGTCACCGCGACAGCAATTTCTCCTTCTGGCGCATCGACAGGAGCTTTTGAAGCTCACGAATTAAGAGACCATGATGAAAACAAATTTTTAGGCAAGAGTGTTTATCATGCAGTAAAAAATATTAATGATTATATTTCAAAAAAATTAATTGGACTTAGTTCAAATGACCAAGAAAAGATTGACGAAGTTTTATTAAAGCTTGATGGAAGCGAAAATAAGACAAAACTTGGTGCCAATGCAACTCTCGCTGTATCTTTAGCTAATTCTAAATGTTCAGCAATATCCGGTGATAAATCTCTTTATAAAAATTTTGGGAATACTTTTTTGCTCCCTGTACCTTTAATGAATATTATCAATGGAGGAGCTCATGCTGATAATGATTTAAATATTCAGGAGTTTATGATTAGACCTGACTCAGCAAATAATTTTATGGATGCTATAGAAAAAAGCTACATTGTGATCCAAAATTTAAAAAAATTATTGAAATCCAAAAAAATGCTTACGAATGTAGGTGATGAAGGTGGTTTTGCTCCATCAATCAACACTAATGAGGAAGCTTTAAAATTAATTGTTGACTCGATAGAAAAATCAAATTTAAAACCTGGGAAAGATATCGTAATTTGTTTAGATGTTGCAGCAAATGAATTAATAAATGATAAAGGGGAATATTCAATTCAATCAAAAAGTTTTACTTATGTTGATGATGTTATTAATTATTATAAAAAATTGACCTCTAATTATCCTATAAAATCCATAGAAGATCCATTTGCTGAGGAGGACTGGAATTCATGGAAAAAAATCACTAAGGAAATAGGAACCAATGTTCAAATTGTTGGTGATGATTTATTTGTAACAAATACTAAAAGATTAGAAAAAGGAATCAAAGAAACCTCAGCGAACTGTATTCTGGTTAAACCAAACCAAATAGGAACTTTAACCGAAACTTTAAAAGTTATTTCAATGGCAAAAAAAGCAAATTTCAATACCATAATTTCACATAGATCAGGGGATACAGAGGACACATTCATAGCTGATTTAGCCGTTGGAACAAAATCTTCTCAAATAAAAACTGGCTCTTTAGCAAGATCTGAAAGAGTGTCAAAATATAACAGGTTATTGCGTATCGAAGAAGAGCTTGGAAAATCCATTAAAATGGCTAAAGTCTAGATATGAACATAAGAAGTTTTTTTTCACGAAAAAAATTGCTCTTAATTAATATTTTTCTATCAATATATATATTAACAAATCTTATAGGTGGCGACAGGGGCCTTCTGTCATATTTTGAAAAAAAGAAACTAATGGTAAATTTAAATGCTTTAGAGCAAAAATTAAATAAAGATTTAGTAGATCTTGAGAAAA
>CACGLI010000016.1 GCA_902573865.1 uncultured Pelagibacteraceae bacterium | reverse complement strand
CTGTTATATTATCATTATTTATAAGAAACTTTACTCCATTACATATATTATCTAAATCAACTTTTTTTTTTAAAAGTATAGACTTCCATTGTTTTTTAAAGTGACTCTCGGATTGTCTTTTGTTTTTTAAAGTAGGTCCTGGCGAAATGCCGTTTACCCTAATATTTGGAGCGAGTTTCATGGCTGATGTCTTTGTCAAAGTAACAAGAGATGATTTACTCAAGGTGTATGAAAAGAAAAAAGGAGTTAATTTTTCAACCCTTTGATCAATAATATTTATAATACATCCAGTCTTATCTTTTAACAGTTTTTTAAAGTTTTGAGTTAAAATCGCTGGGGCTTTTAAATTTATATTGATGTGCTTATCAAATAATTTTTCAGAAAAATTTTCCAGATTATCGTTTTCGAAAATAGAGGCATTATTTATTAAACAGTCTAATCCTTTCATTTGTTTGTGTGCTTTTTTTACTAAATTTTGAGTTTGTCTAAGATTATTTAAATCTGATTTAATTAAATATGTTTCTGCACCAAGTTCCTCTAGTTCCTTTTTTAATTTTAAAGCACTGATTTTAGATTTGTTAAAGTGAATTACTATTTTAGTATCAAAGTTTACCAAACTTTTTGCAATAGCTGCCCCTATCCTTGTAGCTCCACCAGTAATTATTATTTTTTTGGCTTCCATTTTTTAATCGCTTTTCTTGGTTTAGTACCTGGCATACCCATTGTTGACCTTCCTTTTGGGTATACTTTATTTTTTAAATTATATTGAGATATTTTAGGATTTAAAGATATTTCAAGTTCGCTTGCCTCTAATTTTCGAATTTCATCTCTTATTTTTGCAGCTTCTTCAAACTCTAAATTTGATGCAGATTCCTTCATTTTTCTATTTAGGGCTTTTAAATGTTTTTTTAAGTTTCCACCTACATTTGATCCCTCGCTAATTCTTACATAATCTTTTTCATATACAGACTCTAAAATATCACTTATTTCTTTTTTAACGGACTCTGCAGTAATTTTATTTTTTTTATTATATTCTAACTGTTTGTTTCTTCTTCTTTCAGTCTCTTTAATCGCCTTATCTATACTTTTTGTAACTTTATCAGCATACAATATTACCTTACCGTCAACATTTCTCGCAGCTCTTCCAATCGTTTGAATTAAGGATGTCTCTGATCTTAAAAATCCTTCTTTGTCGGCATCTAATATCGCAACCAAAGCACACTCTGGAATATCCAAGCCCTCTCGTAATAAATTTATACCCACTAAAATATCAAAAACTCCCATTCTTAAATCTCTGATAATTTCAATTCTCTCTAAGGTGTCGATGTCGGAATGCATATATCTAACTTTAAGACCATTCTCATGAAAATATTCAGTTAAATCTTCCGCCATTTTTTTGGTAAGTGTTGTCGCTAAAACTCTATAACCTTTTTTGACAATTTCTTTAGACTCATGCATCAAATCATCAACTTGTGTTTTGGCTGGCCTGATTTCTACGGGTGGATCTATCAATCCTGTCGGACGAATAATTTGATCTATATGTTCATTTCCAGTTTGCTTTAGCTCCCAAGGTCCCGGGGTAGCAGACACAAAAACAGTTTGAGTTCTCATTAAATCCCACTCCTCAAATTTTAATGGACGATTATCCATACAAGACGGTAATCTAAAGCCATATTCCGCTAAAGTTTTCTTTCTAGTATGGTCACCCTTGTACATTCCATTTAACTGTGGAACAGTAACATGACTTTCATCTACAAAAATTATTGCATTATCAGGAAAGTATTCAAAAAGAGTTGGAGGAGGTTCACCAGGTTTTCTACCTGACAAAAATCTAGAATAATTTTCAATACCTGCACAAGTTCCCGTAGCTTCAATCATCTCTAAATCAAATTTTGTGCGTTCTCTTAATCTTTGTGCTTCAAGTAACTTATTATTAGATTCATGACTCTTTAAAGTATCATCTAGTTCTTTTTTAATTTCTTTAATAGCCTGATCTATTGTTGGTTTTGGAGTAATGTAATGACTGTTTGCATAAATCTTTATTATTGAATAATCATTTGTTTTGTCACCAGTGAGTGGATCGAACTCCTCTATTTTTTCAAGCTTATTAAAATTGAGACTTAATCTCCAAGCTCTATCTTCAAGGTGTGAAGGAAAAATCTCTAAGTTTTCACCTCTTACTCTAAATGTTCCTCTAAAAAAATTTTGGTCGTTTCTTTTATATTGTAAATTAATGAAAGCTCTTATTAACTGATCTCTATCATACTCATAATTTTTTTTTAAAGTAATTGTCATTTTTGAATATGCCTCAACAGAACCTAAACCGTAAATACATGAAACACTTGCAACTATAATTACGTCATCTCTCTCTAATAAAGAACGTGTAGCTGAGTGTCTCATTCTGTCTATTTGTTCATTTATGGATGCTTCTTTTTCAATATAAGTATCTGACCTAGGTACATATGCTTCAGGTGTATAATAATCGTAGTAAGAAACAAAATATTCAACAGCATTCTTTGGAAAAAAACTTTTCATTTCCCCATAAAGTTGGGCGGCTAATGTTTTATTAGGCGCTAAAACTAGCGCAGGTCTATTAACACTTTCTATTACTTTTGCCATTGTAAAAGTTTTCCCTGATCCAGTAACTCCCAATAAAACTTGTTCTTGCTTGTTTCCCTTTAAATTTTTTATAATTTTTCTAATAGCTTCTGGCTGATCACCGCTGGGTTGAAAATCACTTTTAATTTTAAATTTAATACCACCCTCAAGTTTTTTCTTGATAGCTGCTGAACCACTTTCTAGTTCGTTAAATTTTTCTTGATACGAATTACTCATTTTATGTTATTAATAATTTAAATAAGATATTATAAATTTCAATGAGCATAGTTTCCAACAATTTAAAACGTATAAAACCATCACCCACAATAGCAGTTACTACAAAAGCTAGGGAAATGCGAGCTGCTGGAAAGGATGTTATAGGGCTAGGGGCTGGAGAGCCAGATTTTGATACACCCGATAATGTGAAAGATGCTGCAATTGAAGCAATTAAAAAAGGTGATACTAAATATACTGCTGTGGATGGAACACCTGAACTCAAAAAAGCAATTGTAGAAAAATTTAAAAGAGAAAATAATCTTAGTTATAGTACCGACCAAGTCACCGTTGGCACTGGTGGTAAACAAGTTATTTACAATACTTTTATGGCGACCCTTAATAAAGGAGATGAGGTGATTATACCAGCTCCTTTTTGGGTTTCATATCCCGATATGGTTTTATTAGCAGGAGGTACTCCTAAAATTGTAAAGTGTGACGAAAGAGATGGCTTCAAGTTATCAGCAAGAAAACTAAAAAAAGCTATTACAAAAAAAACTAAGTGGTTAATTTTAAATTCACCATCTAATCCCACAGGCGCAGGTTATACAAAAGATGAAATAGAGGAACTGTCTGAAATTTTGATTAAAAATAAAAAAATTTTTATATTAAGCGATGATATTTATGAGCATATAAGATACGATAATTTTAATTTCTTCACTACTGCTCAAATTTCAAAATTAAAAGATAGAACTTTGACCATGAATGGGGTAAGCAAATCTTATGCTATGACAGGATGGAGGATAGGTTATGCCGCTGGTCCTAAAGAAATAATTACTGCTATAAGAAAAATTCAATCACAATCTACATCTAATCCATCGTCTATTAGTCAAGCAGCTGCTGTTGAAGCGTTGAATGGACAACAAAATTTTATTAAAGAAAGAGCAGAAGCTTTCAGAGAAAGAAGAGATTTTGTTGTGAACAGCCTTAATAAAATTAAGGGAATAAACTGTTTAACACCCAATGGCGCATTTTATGTTTTCCCAAGTTGCAAAGGTTTGTTGAATAAGAAAACAAAACTAAAGACTGATAAGGAGTTTGTTCAAAAATTGTTAGAAAAATCTATGGTTGCAGTTGTTCAGGGATCCGCTTTTGGACTAAATGGTTATTTTAGAATATCTTATGCGACCTCAATGGCAAATTTAGAAAAAGCTATATCTAGAATTAAAGATTTTTGTGAAAATCTTAATAATTAATTTTGATTTAAAATTTTGTTAGCGGCTAGTGTCTTCCTAATCCAGGATTTTGGAATAGAATTAGAACCATTCAACGCAGCAAAATATGCACCTACAAAATTTACTCTTGAGCAATTGCAACCTCCAGCTTTTATTGTTTTCAAAACTGCTAATTTATAATTTTTTGAATTTATTATAGAATGAATTGAACTGCTAAAAGTGCCAGGATAACTACACGCCATACCTAATTTTTTAACCGCTAAGGAATGAGGTATTTTTTTAAATTTTTTTACTTTTTGAATTTCTTTAATTACTTCTCTAAAATAAGAATATTTCTTAAATTTTTTTTCAAATTCATCAATTGGATTTTTTGATCCTTTTAAAGCAAAGTTTAGAATATTAAATTTCGCCAAAGCATACCTGATACTAATTTTTGAAATTGTAATTGTTTTGATAATATTCTCAGTATTCTTCAAAGAATGACCAAATAAAAAATAAGGTAATGCCGCGCAATAGCCATCAGACTCATTGACTTTAGATCCTCCGGTATGCTTTAAATTTTTTTTTATATTCGATATTGTTTCAATTATATTTTGATGTATCCACGGTCCATTTATACGGTTTCTCCAATCTTTGACTTTTTTATATTTTTTTCTTAATTTCAAATTTTTCCAATATTTGCTTTTAGAGCCAAAATTTAACAAAATATTTTTTCTAAATCTCTTTTCGATATTTTCATGTCCATCCAGCAGAGTTCTGAACATAACTTGTCCAACATCATTATAACCTGAAACTTTACCTGTCCTTATTCTATAAAATGGACTTCGATTCTTTTTTAAAAAAGTAAAGTCTTTTTTACCCTTTATATATTTTAAAAGTTTTTTTTGATCATAAACCCAATGTAAGGGCCTTGCCGCTGCATCGGCTACTGTTGCCCCCAAGAAAACATGCAAATTATTTCTCACTTTATTAATGCGATAGATGTTTTTCTGCTTCTAGAGCAGCCATACA
The DNA here is from genome assembly GCA_902573865.1 of uncultured Pelagibacteraceae bacterium. GTDB lineage: Bacteria > Pseudomonadota > Alphaproteobacteria > Pelagibacterales > Pelagibacteraceae > Pelagilacustribacter. The sequence continues at coordinate 16,047 of CACGLI010000016.1, read as the reverse complement.
TCCCATTCCTGCAGCTGTAACTGCTTGTCTAAATATTTTATCTCTCACATCTCCAGCTGCAAAAACACCTGGCACATTGGTTTCTGTTGAGTCAGGTTTTGTGACAAGGTAACCTTCTTTATCCATTTTTAATTGATTTTTGAACAATGAAGTAGCCGGATCATGTCCTATAGCAACAAAAAGTCCATTAAGTTTTAATTCAGTAATTTTATTATTTTTAACATTTTTAATTTTCAGACCATTCACCTCTTTTGGGTCTTTGGTACCCAGCACCTCGTGAACAACACTGTCCCAAATTATCTCAATTTTTTTATTAGCTTTTAATTTTTCCTGAAGCATTTTTTCAGCTCTTAATGTGTCTCTTCTATGGATCAATTTTACTTTTGAGGCAAATTTAGTAAGAAACATGGCTTCCTCAACCGCAGCATTTCCACCACCAACAACAGCAACCTCTTTATCTTTGAAAAAAAAACCATCACATGTTGCACAAGCTGAAACACCAAACCCTCTAAATGTTTTCTCTGAATCTAAATTAAGCCATCTTGCCTGAGCTCCAGTAGAAATAATTATACTGTCTGCGGTATATGATTGACCGCTATCGCCATGAGCAATGAAAGGTTTTTGTTTTAAATCTACTTTACTTATATGGTCTTGTATCATCTCTGTTCCGACCGCCTTTGCTTGCCCTTTCATCTCCTCCATTAACCAAGGACCTTGGATCACTTTTGAAAAACCAGGAAAATTTTCTACGTCAGTAGTTGTTGTAAGCTGCCCACCGGGCTCAGAACCAAACACTAAAATCGGCTTTAACAAAGCTCTAGCCGCATAAATCGCAGCAGTATAGCCTGCAGGCCCCGACCCAAGAATCAACACTTTTGTATGTTTAGTTGATTTATTATTCATAATGATAAGATATATATAATATCAAATGTCAAAAATAAAAGCACTTCTTTTAACACAGGGTATGCACGGTATGATCAGTCAAGTTGAGGGTTTGGCTAAAGCATTAAACCTTAACTACAAGCATCAAAATATTAAATTGAAAAAAATGTGGGAAATTTTACCCCCATTTTTAACACCTATATCTTTAAATGTTTTAGAATCTCAATTTATTTTTGACTCTAAAGTGATTATTTCTTGTGGAAGAAAAAGTGTGATACCATCACTTGCACTCAAAAAAAAATATAAAGAAAAAATTTTTACTATCCACATTCAAGATCCTAAAGTGGCATTAGAAAATTTTGATATGGTGGTATGCCCAGAACATGACGAACTTAATGGAAGCAATGTTATTAAAACAGTGGGAGCAATTCATTATCTAAGCAGAAAAGAAATTGAGAAAGAAAAAGATTACATCAAAATTGAGAGAGAAAACAAGAAAGTAGTAGCCTTCATAATAGGTGGACCAAACAAATATTATGAGTATTCCGATAAAGAGATAGATTATACTTTTAATAAAATCAAAGCTATTTTTACAAGGGACAAATACAAGTTAATTATTGTTCCTTCTTACAGAACACCAGAACATGTTAAAAAAAAGGCCTTCAATGCTTTCAGCCACGATCACATTGTTATTAAAGATATTGATAAAAAAGCATATTTATCGGCATTGCATCTTTCTGATTTTATTGTTGTTACATGCGACTCAACGTCTATGATTTCCGAAGCGGCAATAACTGGGAAACCAATATATGTCACTCAAATGATTGCAAAAAAGAATAATTTAAGATTTAAAAACTTCTTTTCAAAGTTTAAAGAGTTAAATATAATAAAAGACTTAACCGATAAAGTTGATATATGGTCATATGAAAAATTAGATGAAGTCAATAGAATTTCACCAATAATTTATGAAAAGATAAAAAAAAATGGAATTGTTTAAATCCTTACAGAAAAGAACAAAAACTTTTAGAAGTCCCTTTAATCATTTTGAAATCGACAAACCATTAAATGAAGAGGCAATCAAAGAAATTTGTTTAGCAGAAATACCTGATCCAAAAAAGAAAAATTTGAATTATGATGGCACACGAGCTTTAGATGGAGGCGATGGCGCTTTTAGATCTGGAATTAAAGATGGAGGAAAAGCAAAAAAACTAAGATGCTATGTTACCAAAGAAAACGCAAGTCAATTTCCTAATTTGATTAAATTTATTGATGAACTAAGATCTCCTGAAGTTTATAAAAAAATTGGATCATTAATTGAAAAAGATTTAAGTAATTCTTATGTTCGATTAGAAGTAATTTGTGACAGAGAAGGTTTTTGGCTAAAACCTCACTGTGACATAGAAGAAAAATTAATGTCGTCAATAGTTTTTGTTAATTTGCATAATGAGTCAGAAAATTTAGGAACTGATTTTTATGATGCAAATCTAAATAAAGTTAAAACAGTTCCTTACAAACATAATTATGGATATTTCTTTACAAGCGGGCCAAACACTTGGCACGGTATGGAAAAAAAAGAAATTAAAAAAGAGAGGAGATGTATCCAAATAAACTATGTTACTTTCGAGACTGATTGGAAAGTAAAAAGTTAGATATCTTGTAAAGAAGTTACGTTCATATCTTTTAATTTTAATGATTTTATACCTTCCAAACAAACTTTAGCCGTGGACATGTTGGTGCAATAAGGAACTTTATTGGCTAAAGTAGCTCTTCTCAATGCTACAGCATCGCTTAACTGAGATTCACTATTTCCACCTCCAGTATTAATAACTAAAGCTATTTTTTTAGCATTTAAGACATCCACAATATGTGGGGAACCCTGATTAACTTTATTTATTTTTTTACACTTAATGCCATGCTGAATTATATAATCAGCAGTACCTACGGTTCCGCAAAGTTTAAAATTTAACTTCACTAGTTGTTTTGCTAATTGAACTCCCTCCTCTTTATGACTATTTTTTAGAGAAATAAAAGCTAAACCTTTTTTAGGAAGGGAATTAGAGGCTGCAATTTGACTTTTAGCAAAAGCCATACCAAAATTTTTATCAAAACCCATAACTTCACCTGTGGATTTCATTTCTGGTCCAAGTAAAAGATCGCTATTTGGAAATTTGTTAAATGGAAATACTGCCTCTTTTACTGCGAACATATCTTTCGTTTTACTTTTTAAATTGAACTTTGATAATTTTTCTCCTGCCATCACTCTAGAGGCTATCTTAGCAAGAGGTAAATTTTTTGCTTTTGAGACAAACGGGACAGTTCTGCTAGCTCTTGGATTAACCTCTATTACATAAATCTGATCTTTTTTTATTGCATATTGAACATTCATAAATCCTTTAACTTTAAGAGCTAAAGCCAATTTTTTTGTTTGATTTTCAATTTCTTTAATCAAAAAAGGTTTTATCGACACTGGAGGCAAACTACATGCCGAGTCACCTGAGTGTATTCCAGCCTCTTCAATATGCTGCATAATACCAGCCACAAAAACATTTTTACCATCCGATATCGCATCAACATCTACTTCCATTGCGTTATCAATAAATTTATCGATTAAGATTGGATTTTTTTCTGCAACTTTAAACGCTTCTTTTACAAATTCTTTAAGCTGGCTTTTTTCATGAACAATTTCCATTGCTCTTCCGCCTAATACATAAGAAGGCCTAACCATTAAAGGCAAACCAATCTTGTCGGCAATTTTAATTGCTTGAGGAAAAGTTCTAGCTATACCACTATTAGCTTGTTTTAAATTTAGTTTATTCAAAAGATTTCTAAATCTATCCCTATCCTCTGCAAGGTCAATTGAAGTATACTGCGTTCCTAGTATTGGAAGTTTATTTTCATGTAAAAATTTTGCAAGTTTTATAGGAGTTTGCCCGCCGAATTGAGTAATAACACCTTTTACATTACCTTTTGATTTCTCTCTTTTTATAATATTAAAAACATATTCATCTATCAAAGGTTCAAAATATAATCTATCACTTGTATCGTAATCTGTTGATACGGTTTCTGGATTACAATTGACCATGATAGTTTCATATTTAGCCTCCTTAAGAGCAAAACTAGCTTGGCAACAGCAATAATCAAACTCTATTCCCTGACCAATTCTATTAGGGCCTCCACCAAGTATTATAATTTTGTTTTTGTTAGAGGGGTCAGCCTCGCATTCTGAATTAGAGGAAAAATTTCTTTGATAAGTAGAATACATATAAGGAGTAAAAGATTTAAATTCTGCAGCACAAGTATCAACTTTTTTATAAACTGGTAAAACTTTTAAAGCAGACCTTTTCTTTCTAATTAATGCCTCTGAAGTATTTGTAAGTTCAGATAACTTTTTGTCAGAAAATCCTATTGACTTAATATAATTTAATTCGTTAAAATTTTTAGGAATTCCTTTTTTCTTTATTTTAATTTCATTTTCAATGATTTCTTTTATTTGATTTAAAAACCAAGGATCGATTTTTGAAAGTCTATTTATTTCCTTTAAATTTATATTTTTTCTTATAGCCTCCCCAACAAGTAAAATCTTGTTTGGTATATTTTCTTTAAGTTTTTTTCTAATTTGCTTTGTATTTAAATTAAATATTTGGTCAAATCCTGAAAAGCCTGTTTCTAAGGAAACCAAGGCTTTTTGAAGAGACTCTTTAAAATTTCTTCCAATAGCCATTGCTTCTCCCACTGATTTCATTGATGTACCTAAAACTGCAGCTGAAGAGGAGAATTTTTCAAAAGTAAACCTTGGAATTTTAGTGACCACATAATCTATCGTAGGCTCAAAAGACGCAGGTGTTACTTTTGTAATTTCATTTTTTAATTCATCTAAAGTGTATCCTACAGCTAACTTTGCAGCCACCTTGGCTATTGGAAAACCCGTAGCTTTAGAAGCTAACGCTGATGATCTTGAAACTCTAGGGTTCATCTCAATAATTACCATTCTTCCATTTTTTGGATTTATCGCAAATTGTACATTTGATCCTCCAGTTTCTACACCAATTTTTCTTAAGCAAGCTATAGAGGCATTCCTCATTAATTGATACTCTTTATCAGTTAAAGTTAGTGCTGGTGCAACAGTAATTGAATCCCCCGTATGAATCCCCATAGGATCTAAATTTTCTATTGAGCATATGATAATGCAATTGTCATTTTTATCTCTGACAACTTCCATCTCAAATTCTTTCCAACCCTCTAAACACTCTTCCACCAAGACTTGATTAACAGGTGACTCTTGAAGTCCATTTTTTATTATCCTATAAAAATCTCTTTTATTTTTAGCAATACCACCACCTAAACCACCAAGAGTAAAAGCTGGCCTAATAATTGCTGGTAATCTAATTTGTTTTAAAACTTTTGATGATTGATTAAAATTATTTATTATTTTTGATTTGGGAAGATCTAAACCAATTTCTATCATATTTTTTCTAAACTTTTTTCTATCTTCCGCATTGGATATTGCTTTTGAGTTTGCACCAATAAGTTCAATTTTATATTTCTTAAGTATCCCTTTCTTTTCTGCATCCATTGCTAAATTTAATGCTGTTTGACCACCCATAGTTGGCAAAATAGCATCAGGTTTTTCTTTGATAAGAATTTTTTCAAGGACTTCTAAAGTTATAGGTTCTATATAAGTTTTGTGCGCTACATTAGGATCTGTCATAATAGTTGCTGGATTAGAGTTAATCAAAATTACCTTATACCCCTCATCTTTAAGAGCTTTACATGCTTGAGTACCTGAATAATCAAATTCACATGCTTGCCCAATTATTATTGGACCAGCACCGACTACTAATATTTTTTTAATATCTTTTCTTTTTGGCATTTTTTTTCACACTCATAATAAATTGTTTAAATAGGTAAACGCTATCATGTGGACCGGGATTTGACTCAGGATGATACTGAACTGAGAAAACAGGTTTATTTTTAAGCTGAATGCCTTCTATACTATTATCAAAAAGAGATTGATGGGTAATCATTACATTTTTTGGCAAATAATTTTTTACAACTTCAAAACCATGATTCTGACTTGTTATTTCAACGGTACCCTTCTTTAAGTTTTTAACTGGATGATTAGCTCCTCTATGTCCCAATTTCATTTTTTTTGTTTTAGCACCTAATGCTAAAGCTAAAAGTTGATGGCCTAAACAAATACCAAATACCGGGATATTATTTTTTATTAATTTTTGAATTATTGGTATGGCATATTTTCCAGTAGCTGCAGGATCACCAGGTCCATTTGATAAAAATATTCCATTAGGTTTTTGATTAAGAATCTCCTTTGCACTTGTTTTACAAGAAACAATGGTAACTTTGCAATTGAAGTCTGAAAAGTATCTTAAAATATTTTTTTTAATCCCATAATCAATGGCCACAACATGAAGTTCTTTTTTTTTATTTTTTAAAAAACCAACTTTTTTGTTCCAGGTTTTAAAATCTTGCCAGATGTAATTTTTTTTTGTTGTCACTTTTTCAGCTAAATCCAAATTTTTAAGCCCACTCCATTTCTGAGTACTTTTAATTAATTTCTTAATGTTTATTTTTTTTTGGTTAGGAAAAGAAATTGTGCCTTTTGGGGCACCTTTGTCTCTAATTATATTCGTTAAACTTCTAGTATCTATTCCAGTAATCCCAACAATCTTATTCTTTCTTAACCATTCGTCTAAGTGTTTCAGAGATCTGTAATTAGAGGGATTAGTTATCTCAGTATTTATTATTACCCCCTTAGTCCATATTTTATCAGACTCGTGATCTTCTTTATTTGTTCCGACATTTCCAACATGAGGAAAGGTAAAATTTATTATCTGATCGGCGTAAGAAGGATCAGAAATTATTTCTTGGTAACCGGTAATTGATGTGTTAAAGCAAACTTCCCCAGTAGCAGTGCCTTGATAGCCTAAGCCTGTTCCTTTAAAAAATTTACCATTTTGAAGAACTAGAATAGCGGTGGAATCGATCTTTTGAAGATTTTTATAAGAGTTTATATTTTGTCCAATTAGCTTCAAATACAACTCATGAGTTAAAGTAAAAAACTTATAAACATGATTTTGCGAAACATATGAAATAGATTAAAAATCGTCAAGAAAGATCTTTTTTTTTTAGCTAATATTTGTGATTAAAATATTTGAACTATGAATTTAGAAAATAAGATAGATTTGAAACTTAGCGAAGCTCTCAAAAACAAAGATAAAAATGTTTATCCGACATTAAGATTGGTATTATCTGCGATAAAAGATGTAAAGATTCAAAAAAAGGTTAAAGAAGGGCCTTTAAAAGACGAGGAAGTCATTGGTGTCTTAAAAAAGATGATTAAACAAAGAAACGACTCTTGTGAAGCTTATAAAAAGGCAGGGAGAGATGATCTTTTTAATAATGAAAAAAATGAAATTAAAGTAATAAGTGAATTTTTACCAAATCAACTTAATGAAGAAGAAACATTAAAAATTTGTGAGGAAATTATTAAAAATACTCAAGCAAGCTCTATGAAAGATATGGGAAAAGTAATGGGTGTTCTCAAAGCTAAACATGGGAATGTTTTAGATTTCTCTAATGTAAGTAAAATTTTAAAAACATTACTAAATAAATGATGAAATATCCTAAAGAATATTTAAATGAAATAAGATTGAGATTAAAGGTTTCCCAGGTTGTTGGAAAATATGTGAATTTGAAGAAAAGAGGAAAAGAGTTTATAGGACTTTCGCCTTTCAAAAATGAAAAAACACCTTCGTTTACGATTAACGATGAAAAAGGATTTTATCATTGTTTTAGCACAGGAGAGCATGGAAATATTTTTGATTTTTTGATGAAAACAAAGTCATTTAGTTTTGGTGAAGCTGTAAAGAATTTAGCCCATGAAGCAGGGATGCCAATTTATAAATTTTCTACTTTTGACACAAAAAAAGAAAAAAGATTTGAGGTTTATAAAAAAATTTTAAAAGACTACTCTTTAGAGGCTAGCGCAAATCTTTTTAATAAGGAAAATTCTGAAATTTTAAATTATCTACTAAAACGAGGACTTAAAAAAAATATAATTGAAGAATTTGAAGTTGGATATATTGAGAGTAAATCGTCTTTATATGAGAAATTTTCTGCTAAGTATGAAACCAATGATCTTTTAGCATCGGGACTATTTAATCAAAGTGAAAAAAATAAAAATATTTTTGAACGATTTAAATCTAGAATTGTTTTTCCAATTAAGAATTTATCTAACGATACAATTGCATTTGGTGGTCGAGTGATAGAGAGCTCAAAATTTGCTAAATATATAAATTCCCCGGAAACAGAATTTTATAAAAAGGGGCGTGTATTGTTCAATTTAAATAATGCTAAAGATTTTAGACACAAAAATAATGAAGTAATAATTGTAGAGGGATATATGGATGTCTTAAGCCTTTCTAATTACGGAGTTAAAAATGTCATTTCAAATTCTGGCACCGCGCTTACAGAGGGTCAAATAGACTTAATTTGGAAATTTTTTTCTGATCCGAATATTTGTCTTGATGGGGATCAAAGTGGTAAAATAGCAGCTCTGAGAATAGGAGAAAAATTAATTCCTTTTATTACAGAAAATAAAAAAATTTATTTTACAACTTTACCGGGTGGCTATGACCCTGATGACTTTGTTAATAAAAAAGGGAGAGAAAGCTTCATCAAATTAACAAAAAATAAAAAAATAATTTCTGATTTTATTTGGGAATCGTACTTTAATGAATTAAATTCTTTTGATCCAATGTCACTTACAAATTTTGAGAAAAAGGTAAAGAATGTTTTTCAAACGATTAAAGATAGCACAGTTAAAAAATATGTAATTGAAGAATTCATAAATAAAATTAAAGATTTAACTCCTAATCAAAAAAATTATAATTATCAAAGATTTAAAAAACGAGACACTAAAATTTTGAGAGAAACTAGTCAAATTTTTATGAAAAAAAATGAATTCAGTAAAACTCACTTGACTGAATTTTCACTATTATATTTAATGTTAAATTATCCAGACATTGTAAAAAAGCATATTGAAATATTAGAAGAGATTAATCTATCAGAAGAAAACAATTCTTTTAAAAATGAAATAATCAATTTATTTTTGAACAATAAAAATAAAGATAGCGATTTTGACAAAATTCACAAAATTTCACTAAAAAAAATCAATGATAATTGCGTTATCAAAAATATCGCACAAAACAAAAAACCAGAAATCGTCACTGAGATGATTTTTGACTTAATTGGTGAAATTAAAAAAATTCAAAAATTAGAAAAACTAGAAAAAAGAGAGACTGAGTTAATGGAAAATTTCAACGAAAACTCATATAACGAATTTTTAAAGCTCAAAAATCAACTAAACAGTGATTAAAAAAAGATAGATTTTTAGAAAATACTTACTATATATATAGAGTTTCTAAATGTTGCAAAAATTAATAACAAAATCTTTTGAGAGACTGCTCGCTAAGGGCAATACCCGTGGCTTCATAACTTACGAGGAGCTTGGTAAATCATTGGGAAAAAGAGGTGGTTCTTTAGAAAATGTAGAGAAAGCATTTATTATTATTGCTGAAAATAAAGTAACACTTGTAGAAAACAAATCTCAATATCAATCTAATAAAAAGAAAGAAAGTCAAGCGGTCACTGAAGAGAAAACCACCGATAAAAGTGATGATCCTATCAGAATGTATTTGCGTGAAATGGGAGGTGTTGAATTATTATCACGTGAGGGCGAAATAGCGATTGCGAAACGAATTGAAGCAGGTAAAGAGGTTATGTTAAATGCGTTAACTCAAAGTCCTTTAGTAGCAAAAAAAATCTTTGAATGGAAAGAAGAAATTGAAAATCAAAAAATTTTAGTTAGAGACATAATTGATATCGACTCGACCTATGAGGATTTTGAAGAGTCCGATGATGAGGAAAATATTTCGAAGTCGAATAACAAGCAGAAAGCTGAAAAAAAAGATACTCAAGAAAAAACAGAGGATAATTTGACTGATGAAGACGAATTTAATTTATCATTAGCTAAAATGGAAGAGGAAATAAGACCCAAAATTATAAGCATATTAGAACTACTTAATAAAAATTATTCAAAACTTAAAAAATATCAAAGTGAGCAACTAGAGTGTCTGTTAAAATCAAAGCAATTATCTATATCAAAAAATAAAAATTTTAAAAAAATACAGTCTGTTTTAGTTGATAATTTTAAAAATCTTCAGCTTGCTCCACATGTTTTGGAAGAACTTGTTCAAGCACACTACAAAGAAAATAAAAAGATAGTGTCCCTTGAGGGAATACTTTTAAGGTTAGCTATAGATAATAAAATTTCGCGTGATGACTTTTTAAAATACTATTTAGGAAATGAAATAAACCCAAAATTTGAGACATTTTTAAATGAAAGTCCAAATTGGAAAAATTTTTTCAAAAAACATAAAAAAGATTTTTCTGAAATAAGGGATAGATTAGTTGAATTCAGTAAAAAAATAGAATTATCGGTAGGAGAGTTTAAAAAATTGGTTAGTAGGATTCAAAAAGGTGAGAGGGAGTCCAGACTTGCAAAGAAAGAAATGGTTGAGGCTAATTTAAGATTAGTTATTTCTATCGCCAAAAAATATACAAATAGGGGTCTTCAATTTTTAGATTTAATACAAGAGGGCAATATTGGATTAATGAAAGCTGTAGATAAATTTGAATATAGAAGAGGATATAAATTTTCAACTTACGCAACTTGGTGGATAAGACAGGCGATAACAAGATCTATAGCAGATCAAGCAAGAACAATCAGGATCCCTGTACACATGATTGAAACAATAAATAAAATTGTTAGAACACAAAGACAAATAATGAGTGAATTTGGAAGAGAACCAACCCCTGAGGAACTTTCAAAAAAATTGGCAATGCCTCTAGAAAAAGTTAGAAAAGTTTTAAAAATAGCTAAAGAACCTGTTTCATTGGAAACACCTGTAGGAGACGAAGAAGACACTAATTTGGGAGACTTTATTGAGGATAAAAATGCTCTTCAACCTTTAGATACAGCCATCCAATCTAATTTAAGTGAGTCGACTACTAAAATACTTGCATCTTTAACTCCAAGAGAGGAAAGAGTATTAAGAATGAGGTTTGGAATCGGAATGAATACCGACCACACATTAGAAGAGGTAGGACTTCAATTTTCAGTAACGAGAGAGAGAATTAGACAAATCGAAGCAAAGGCATTGAGAAAACTTAAACATCCAAGCAGATCTAAACAACTTAAAAGTTTTTTAGAAAAATAATTAAAAAATTTACCAAATAACTTTCATTCCAGTTTTATTTTGGAACTCATTGTTACTTTCTAAATAAAATTGCTGTATTACTTTTTTTTGAGATAATTCTTTATCAAAATTTATTGTTTCTCTTTTATAAAATCGATCACGAATAAATGCTCTTAATTTATTAGGAATTACTGGCTTTACGAATTGATAAAACTTATTGAGCCTTATTACTCTTTGAAATTCACTTTCCAAAATTCTTGTATTATTGACCAATCTGCTAGAATTCTCTTTTTTACTCGGGATAAGCTTAATAAATTCTTCAAAATTTATTTCCATAAAATCCGTCAAATTTTTAAAGAATTCGTGAGAATTATCTCTCAAATTATTATAATTAAAAATTTTTATTTCAGCATCAGGAAAGCTTTTTTGAATAATGTTAAACATATAATTAAAGTCATATGACTTTAAAAAGTGGTAAATATTTTCATTTTCATTGAAATTTTTATCTTCAATTTTAGATATTAATTCCTCTAAATTATAGCATTCTAAATATTTTTTCAAACTACTGTAGCCTTGATGATAAAGAGATTGTATTAACTCATATTGATTTCTTATAATATAAAAAATTTTTAATTTGAGATCAGATTTTTCTTTCAAAAAATTTTTTAATGCTATTAAGCCAGCATAATTTCTGTATCGTGAAAACGAAAGATATTTTTCACTTGATAGAATATTAACTTTTTTTTCAGAAAATTTTTTAATATCAATTTTTGAATTAAGCTGATTATAATCTATTTCTCCATTCTTATTTTGGCTAATAATGAAATTCTCAATCTCATCAATTTCTTTTTGCTTAAATTTGACTTTAAAATTTTGATCATAATATTTTGGACCTAGATAATTAATACCCTGGTGTTTTTCAAAAATATTTTTTTGTAGAAGTGTTGTCCCGGTTCTTGGGTAACCCAAGTGGTAAATTAATTTCACTTTAACTCGCCGTCTTTCCTCATTTTGGCTCTAATCTTTGTAGCAGATATATTTTGAATTTCTTCTGAGAGAACTATTTCTTCGATCTTGTAACCAACACCTCTTCCATAGCATATGTTAGTAATATTTGGAACCAACATAATTTTAAACCTTCCAGCGAATTTTGGATTTAATCTTTCTTCAATTTTTTTTTTTACAGTATCAAAATCAAATGGATTATCATCAACGCCTTGCACATCCCTGATTTGAATGCAAACTTGACCAGTTTTTTCTAAAACCTTTTCGAACAAGGCATAGTGACCATCATGAAAGGGCTGCCATCTACCAAGCATTTGAGCTGTTGGTTTTTTATTATCCCACTTGTAAGTCATTTTTGTTTAAATCTTTTAGTATTTCTTGTGCCCATGATTTAGCATTTTGAGAGGTGACTCGGAAATCATATTTCTCTGGTTTAACAAATATTCTATTTGTGTCTTCAAATCTACCAGCAGTTATTGTATCTACCCAAATCAAATAATCTGATGGAAATAACTTTCTAGCCTCTGGGGTAGGACAGACAAAATCCGCTATTACAAAATTTCCCTCATTTTTTAATTTAATTGCTAAGTCAGCCATCCTTTTCGCTTGTCTTTTTCGACCCTCCATAGAAAAATCCCAATCATTTGCTTGTTTTCTAACTTCATCGGCATTTAATCTTTTGGCTTTAATTAAAGGAGCTAGTTCAATCGCTAAAGTTGTTTTTCCAGCTCCAGGCAGACCCATTATTAAAATTATTTTCATTGTGCTGAAACTACTCTAAATATATAACTTGAGCAAATAAATATTTTAAGAAATATTTAATGCAAACACAATGGGCCTGTAGCTCAGTTGGTTAGAGCAGTACACTCATAATGTATTGGTCCCAGGTTCGAGTCCTGGCGGGCCCACCAAAATATTTAAATAGATCTAGTTAGAAACAAATTCTTTAAGCTTATCTAAAAGAGCATTTATATCATTATTATTAGAATTTAAAATTGATGCGAACTCCTCTTTTTGTGTCTTCGCTAAACTTAAACCCTCTACAATCAAATCTCTAATCAATGGCTTTTCTGGATTTTTTGTATATACACGCCAACTTATCTTTATTTCTGGATTTTTATCACTTGAAGCTATTTTCGAATTAACAATGGTATAGCTTGTACTTTTTTGTTCCTCGTCTATTATTTCAAATTTTTGAGTTGAATATTCACTCAGCCTTGATGTTAAACTTTTCAAAAAATATTTTGAAAAAAGATCGTTATACTCATTTAATTTTTCGTCATCCAGAGTTTTTCTAACACTCCCTAATGTATACAAACCTAACGCAGGGATATCTACATTTTTTTTTGCTATCTCCTCAATTTTTTGATTTTTATCTTTTACTGATAAGCCAGCCTCACTTAAAACTAAAACAACATCATTAACAAGCTCACTTATAAACAACTTTGGCTGACTTGAATAAGCAAATAGGTAGTTATAATTAATTAGAAAAGTTAAAGAAATATAAAAAATAAATTTCTTCATTTAATTTCAATTATCTAGATTTCCCCAATCATCGTCTTCTAAGATGTCAGAGTTTTTTATTTTTTTTATCTTATTTTGTAGATAAATACTTTTTGTTGCAGAATATAGATCTATTGAATTTTCTTTTAAACTTGTGAAATTTTTTTCATTTTTGCCTCTAAAGTCAATAGCAGTTGCAGACTTAACACCAATATATTCTCTTTTTTTTCCGTTTCTATTAAAAATTTCTTTTTGTCTCCAAGTCATTGTTGCAAATGGGTCTAAAAATGTGTCACCTACCATTGCAAACGAGTCTCTCACAGTAGTTGGACCAAGAACCGGTAATACAAAATAGCATCCATTTTGAACTCCATAAACACCTAATGTTTGACTTAAGTCCTCTTTGGTGTCTTCTAAACCTAGGCCTGTTGCAACATCAGCAAATCCTAACACACCCAATGTAGAATTAACTAAGAAACTACCAAAAGCGTCTCCAGCTCCGTCTAGATTACCTTGCAAAAGGTGATTAGGTATACTTAAAAGAGTTGCAATATTTGATGTAAAGTTTCCTGTACCTTTTTTTATAGGCTCAGGTAATTTATTATAGCCTCGGGATATCGGACCAATTAAAATATTGTCCAATCCTTCATTAAATTTAAAAATTGATCTACTTACCTTTTCAAAACATTCTTTTTCCGTTTCGGCTCTTAAATTCACCGAACAGATAATTAATATTGCAGAGATTAATATTAATAATTTTCTCATAAGCTATATTTGTTATATATATTGAATATTTGATCTAATACTAGATATAAAATACAATAATATTGTTTAAATTATGAGTAAAAAAACCACTATTAATGAAATTCGATTAAATTTAAAAAAACACGATAGAAGTAAGAGGCGAAGTAATGAAATAAAATTTGTGATCATACACTATACTAATTTACAATCTACACTAGAATCTCTTAAACACCTTTGTAATCCTGCTTTTAAAGTAAGTTCACATTATCTGATATCTGAAAACGGGCTCATATTTAATCTGATAAGCACTAATAAATCAGCTTGGCATGCAGGTAAATCTAAGTGGTTGAGTTACAAAAATTTAAATAGATCATCAATTGGAATTGAACTGCAAAACAAAGGTCACAAATATGGTTATGAAACTTTTTCAAAAAAACAAATTAAAAGTTTACTAAATCTTTGCTTGAGACTTAAAAAGAAATTTAAAATTAAATCAAACAATTTTCTTGGCCATTCAGACATTGCACCTTTAAGAAAGATTGATCCCGGAGTTAAATTTCCATGGAAAAAATTTAGTCTTCATGGGTTTGGAAACTGGCATAAAAAGAAATTAAATTTACCAAAAGATATTAATTTAAGTAAAAAAAATATGCGTAAATTTTTCTTTAAAAATTTACACAAAATAGGATATAGGTATTTTTCTTTAAATAGCCCTTCATTTAGGGACAAATATATTATCAAAGCTTTTAAAGCCCATTATAATCCATCAAATAAAAGTATAAAAATCGATAAAAAAAGTCTTAAAATCAGCCATATTTTAGCTAATAGTCTTTAGGTATTGATTTTACATGTGAAAGGTATAAATAATCAATCTGCCAGATAATTGGATTGTCGCTGTAACTTTATTACAGAGGAAAGTCCGGGCTCCGTAAGGACACAGTGCCAGTTAACAACTGGCGAGGGTGACCTCAGGGATAGTGCCACAGAAAATAAACCGCCTAATCGAGGCAAGGGTGAAAAGGTGTGGTAAGAGCACACCGGGTTTTTGGTAACAAAAATCGCACGGTAAACCCCACTGGGAGCAAGGCTAAATAGAGGTAACAAAGCTCAATAGGAGCAAAAAACAGTCTTTAGTTAGTTACCTGGGTTAGCCGCATGAATTTTAACGCGAGTTAAAATCTAGATAAATGACATCTTCAATGACAAAACCCGGCTTATAGATTATCTGGCATCGTTCTCTTTTTGTACTAAAAATCAGTGACTAGTAAGTAATACTGCAAAAAACTATGGTATTGACTATTTCGGTAAATCCCATAGTATCCCATGTAATCCCAAAATGGAGGATTTTTGATAAATAAAGAATATAGGAAATTAAATTTTTACAATGTTTTTATCAAGTTACGAGAACAGATTAGACAAAAAAGGGAGGGTTTCAGTGCCTTCAAATTTTAGATCTTATTTAAACTCAATGAAATTCAATGGGTTTGTAACTTATCCATCATTTACGAATTCTTCACTAGAAGCGTGTTCTAAAGATAGAATAGAAAAAATTTCTAATGCGATTGATACATTAAATCCCTTTGAGGAAAAGAGAGATTACTTTGCAACTTCAATCTTATCTGAAAGTGTTGAATTG
>CACGLI010000015.1 GCA_902573865.1 uncultured Pelagibacteraceae bacterium | reverse complement strand
AATGTTTATAGGAAAAAAAGTTGGTCATTAAATAATTTTATTTCTTTGGCGAATAAACTTGAGGCAATTAATAAAATTCCTGTGTTTTTTATTGATAAAGATCATACAAATTTATTAAAAAAGATTAAGGACTCTGTTCCTAAAGCTATTTTCCCCGAAAAAGATACCACGTATTCTTCCCCAGCTCTTGTTACTGCATTGTCTAAAAGATTAGATAAAGCTATCTCGATTGATAATGGTGTGATGCACATGATCTCACTTGCTAATGTTCCAATGATCGTTTTATTTGGTCCGACTAACTCAGATAAATTTTCACCTAAGATCTCAAATATAAAAGTTTTTGACTCTAAAAAAATTTATGGAACTGCTGATATAAACAAAATAACCGTACAAGAAATATTTGACTCAATTAAATGATTTAATATTTTTACTTTTCAGAACTTTTTTAAGTTCAAAATAACTCTTTTCAAGATCACGCTTTATTATTGATCTGATCACTATAGACACTCCTACTCTTCCTAGTCTAAAAAAAGGATAGCTTCCGATCTCAACAGTTTTTAAATATTTATTTTGAATTTTAGACATTTCTTTAGAAATATTACTTTCTACAGTTAGAGAATTAATTGTTTTACTATGTGTTCGAGCTCCACTCTTTAAATATCTCTTACAATTTTCAATCATTGAATTCAAAATTGACGGAACACCTGGTAAACAAAAAATATTTCTTATTATAAAACCTGGCGCTGCACTAGATGGATTTAAAATCAATTTTGCGCCTCTAGGCATTTTAGCCATTTTTTTTCTACCGTCATTAAAATTTTTTTTTCCATAGTATTTTTCTAAAATGTTGTAAGCTTTTTTATTAAATTCATATTTTAATTTAAACGCACTTGCTATTGAACTAGCTGTTATATCATCGTGAGTTGGTCCTATACCACCAGTTGTAAAAACATAATCAAATTTTTTGCTCAATACTAAAACACTTTTACAGATTTCATGTTTAATATCAGGGATTATTCTTACTTCTTTAACTGTAATGCCAATTTTTTCATTTAACCAACTAGATATAAATTTTATATTTTTTTCTTCTGTTCTTCCTGATAATATTTCATTACCAATAATTATAATAGCGGCATTTATTTTTTTATAATTTTTACTCATATTTTAAAATGGATTTTAAAAGACAATTGATATCAGGAACCTTGATAAAAAGATACAAACGTTTTTTAGTAGATGTAAAAATTAAGGATAAAGTTATAACATGTCATTGTCCAAATACTGGATCAATGATGGGTTTGCTCAAGACTGGTAATAAAGTTTGGTTAAGTTTATCTGATGACCCCAAAAGAAAACTTCAATACACTTTGCAATTAATTCAAGCAAATAATGCATTAATTGGAATTAACACGCATTTAACTAATAAAATTTTTTTTGAGGCTCTTAAAAAAAAGAAAATTCATAATTTTGGGAAACCTAATATCATCAAACCTGAATATAAATTTAAAAGAGGGACAAGATTTGATTTTTATTTGGAAAATAATAAAAAGAAAATATTAATAGAAATTAAAAATGTTACTTTATCTAGAAATAAACATTTAGCAGAGTTTCCTGATGCGATAACTGAGCGTGGTCACAAACATATAGAAGAACTTCTAAATGCAAAAAAAATGGGATTCGAAGTTTATCTAATATTTGTTGTTCAAAGAAACGATTGTAAATATTTCTCCATAGCTAAAGATATTGATGAGAAATATGATACTTTATTAACAAAAGCTTTATCTAAAGGCGTAAATGTTTTCTGCTATGATTGTAAAATGAGCACAAAAGGAATAATAATTAATAAAAAACTTATTTTTCAAAATAATGAGTGATGAAATTAAAAAAAGTTTTGATTTAACCCGTCAGGCTGGAATTTTAGCTGCTAAAACTCTAGATAGCTTAAATAAAATAATTCAACCGGGTATAACAACAGATCAAATAGATAAATTCTGTTTGAATTATATAAATGATCATAAAGGATATTCGGCTCCATTATTTTACAGAGGTTATCCAAAATCATGTTGTACCTCTGTAAATCATGTTGTTTGCCATGGAATTCCCTCCAACAAAACATTAAATGAAGGGGATATTCTAAATGTTGATGTAACTGTGTTTAAAGATGGTTGGCATGGGGACACTAGCAGAATGTTTATGATAGGAGACTGCTCTATTAAAGCACAAAGATTAGTTAAAACAACATATGAGGCCATGATGAAGGGAATTAATATCCTTAAAGATGGAATTTTTTTAGGTGACATAGGATTTGAAATACAAACTCATGTGGAAAATAATGGCTTTTCTGTTGTAAGAGATTTTTGTGGGCATGGTATAGGAAAATCATTTCACCTATCACCTAATATTTTACATTACGGTGAAAAAGGCAAAGGTGAAAAAATTTCAAAAGGAATGATTTTTACAATAGAACCAATGATAAATGCTGGAAAATTTCCTACTAAAACTTTATCCGATGGTTGGACCGCTGTTACTAAAGATAAAACATTATCGGCACAATTTGAACATACTGTAGGTATAAAAGAAGATGGCTTCGAAATTTTTACACTTTCACAAGAAAATTTAGATCAGCCTAAATATGATTTATGATAGATAGATATTCTAGAAAAGAATTAAGAAATATTTGGGAAGATAAAAACAAATATAATATCTGGTTAAAAATTGAAATTGCAGCAGCTGAAGCAATGGAAAAACTAAAAATTATTCCTAAAGGTGTAAGTAAATCTGTTAAACAAAAAGCTCGAATAGATGTTAAAAGAATTTTAAAAATTGAAGACAAGGTTAAGCATGATGTGATAGCTTTCTTGACTTCTATAACCGAAAAAGTTGGACCAAAAGCGAGATATCTTCATCAAGGGATGACATCTTCTGATGTATTAGACACTTGTTTTAATTTACAACTCAAACAATCTGGTGAAATTCTAATTAAAGATTTAGATTATTTGCTTTCTGTAATTAAAAAAAAAGCTAATAAATACAAATTTACTTTATGTATGGGTAGAAGTCATGGAATACATGCAGAACCAATTACTTTTGGATTAAAGATGCTAACTTTTTATCAAGAGTTTTTGCGGAACAGGAGAAGACTTAGAGTTGCCATTGATGAAATTTCTACTTGTGCAATTTCTGGTGCAGTAGGAACTTTTGCTAATATTGATCCTAGAATAGAAAAATATGTCGCAAAAAAACTTAATTTGAAAATTGAACCTATCTCCACTCAAATAATTCCAAGGGACAGACACGCAGCTTATTTCTCAACCCTAGCTATTATCGCAAGCTCATTAGAGAGGTTTGCTATTGAAATAAGGCACTTGCAAAGAACTGAAATTTTAGAAGTGGAGGAGTTTTTTGGAAAAAGTCAAAAAGGATCGTCGGCTATGCCACACAAAAAAAATCCCATCTTAAGCGAAAATTTGACTGGATTAGCTCGACTAGTAAGATCGTCAGTTATTCCAGCTTTAGAAAATGTAGCTTTGTGGCATGAGAGAGATATTTCACATTCTTCGGTAGAAAGAAATATAGGTCCTGATGCAAACATAGCTTTAGATTTTGCTTTAATGAGATTGGCAAAATTAATAGAAAATCTTAATGTATATCCTAAAAATATGGACAAGAATTTAAAGTTAACTAAAGGATTATTTTTTTCACAAAGAGTACTATTGGAACTTACATCTTCAGGATATACAAGAGAAAAATCATATAAAATAGTTCAAAAAATAGCCTTACAATCCTGGAAAAATAATACTGATTTCCTTAAAAATTTAGAAAACAATAAGCTTATTACTGATAAAATACCTGTTAATAAACTAAGAGATTTATTTAATTTTAGTTATCATACAAAAAAAATTAATATAATTTTTAAAAGAAGTTTGAAAAAATAATCATTCATGCAAAAAGGAAAAAAAATATACGAAGGTAAAGCTAAGATTATCTATGCGACTAATGATAAAGATTTAGTAATTCAGCATTTTAAAGATGACGCTACGGCTTTTAATAACCTTAAAAAAGCAAAAATTGAGGGTAAAGGTGTGCTTAATAATAGAATATCAGAGCATTTATTAACAAGTTTAAAAAATTGTGGGATTAAAAACCATTTAATTAAAAGACTCAACATGAGAGAGCAACTTATAAAAAAAGTTGAAATTATTCCTATAGAATTTATTGTAAGAAATATTGCTACCGGATCACTTTCAAAAAGACTTGGTATTCAGGAAGGTACTAAACTTGATAATCCTTTATTAGAATATTGCCTTAAAAATGATGATCTTGGTGATCCAATTATTTCAAAAGAACACATCTATGCTTTTAATTGGTCATCAGAAAGTGAAATCAAAGAGATTGATAAATTGTCTTTAAGAGTCAACGATATTCTATCAGGAATGTTTAAGGCAATAAATATAAAATTAGTTGATTTTAAATTGGAATACGGAAAATATTGGAATAAAGATAAAGATAGATTTGAAGTAATTCTAGCTGATGAAATAAGTCCTGACACCTGTAGGCTTTGGGATGAAAAAACTGAAAAAAAATTGGACAAAGACCGTTTTAGAAAAGATTTAGGAAACATCATTCAAGGCTATCAAGAAGTTGCAAGAAGATTAGGTATAATGCATGAGGAAACAAATATTAAAGAAGTTTCATTCTCTCGTCCAACTTCAATTAAATTTAAAAAGAAGTAAAATTGAAATTTGCTATAACAGTTACACTTAAAAAAGATGTGCTTGATCCTCAGGGTAAGGTCGTACAACAAACTTTACAAAACATGGGTATGGATACTTTAGTAAATGTGCGTCAGGGTAAATATTTTGAAATAGAGTTAAACGAGACTAAGGAAGATGTGGCTAAAAACTTAATTGAAGAAATGTGTAAAAAATTATTAGTAAATTTAATAATAGAAAATTACACAATTAATAAGATTTCATGAAATCTTCTGTTATTGTTTTCCCTGGTTCAAATTGTGATAGGGATATAGCTGTCGCCTTAGAAAAATTACAGTTCAAGAATAAAATGGTTTGGCACAAGGATTCGGAGCTACCTAAATCGGATCTAATAGTTATACCTGGAGGATTTTCCTACGGTGATTATTTAAGATCAGGTGCGATTGCAGCTAAATCAAAAATCTTAAATGAAGTTATCAAAGCCGCTAATAAGGGTTGTCTTATACTGGGTGTTTGTAACGGGTTTCAAATTCTTATCGAAACAGGTTTAATTAAAGGTGCTTTACTAAGAAATAAAAATTTAAAGTTTATTAATAAAGATGTTTATTTAAAAGTAAATAATACAAATCAGTTTTGTAAGAATTATAAAAATGGACAAATTATCAAACTTAATATTGCACATAATGAGGGTAATTATTTCACTGATAAAAATCATTTAATGGAAATCAAAGAAAATAATTTAATTGCTTTTCAGTATTGTGATGAAAAGGGTCTGGTTAATGATGAAACTAATCCTAATGGGTCTCTAAACAATATTGCGGGGATTTTAAATTCAAAGAAAAATATACTAGGAATGATGCCTCATCCAGAAAGGATGATTGATAAAATTATATCAAACGAGGATGGGCTTAATATTTTTTCAAGTATTTTAAATTAAAATGAAAATTTCTAATAAAATAATTGAGCGTCATGGTTTAAAAATTGATGAGTATAAAAAGATTAAATTACTATTAGAGAGAGAACCTAATTTACTTGAGCTAGGTATTTTCTCTGCAATGTGGAATGAGCATTGCTCATATAAATCCTCTAAAGTTCATCTAAAAAAATTACCAACAAAAAATAAATATGTTATTCAAGGCCCGGGAGAAAATGCCGGTGTGATTGATATTGGAGATGATGATGCTATCATCTTCAAAATAGAGAGTCACAATCACCCATCTTTCATCGAACCTTATCAAGGCGCGGCAACAGGAGTTGGTGGAATTCTCAGAGATGTTTTTACAATGGGTGCTCGACCAATTGCCTTATTAAACTCAATTCATTTTGGTGAGGAAAAAAATAAAAAAACCAAAAATTTATTAAACGGAGTAGTTTCAGGTATTGGTGGGTATGGAAATTGTATTGGGATACCAACTGTTGCAGGAGAGACAAAATTTAATGAAACTTATAATGAAAATATTTTAGTTAATGCCATGGCGGTAGGTCATGCTAATAAAAACAAAATTTTTTACTCCAAAGCTAAAGGATTAAACAAACCTGTAGTATATGTCGGTTCAAAAACAGGGCGGGATGGTATTCATGGTGCGTCCATGGCTTCAGCTGAATTTGATGAAAATTCTGAAGATAAAAAACCTACAGTTCAAGTTGGAGATCCTTTTACAGAAAAACTTTTATTAGAAGCTTGTTTGCAACTAATGAAAGATAATTCAATCATTTCAATTCAAGATATGGGAGCAGCTGGTTTAACTTCCTCAAGTGTAGAAATGGCTCACAAAGGTAGTCTTGGTCTTGAGTTAGATTTAAGCAAAGTGCCATGTAGGGAGGAGAACATGACTCCTTATGAGATGATGTTATCCGAGAGTCAGGAAAGAATGCTAATCATTTTAGAGGAAGGGAAAGAGGAGAGTGCCAAAAAGATTTTTGATAAATGGGATTTAGATTTTAAAATTATAGGCAAAACGACAAGTTCAAATAAATTAATATTAAAGTATGACAACAAAACTGTTGCTGATATTCCAATCAACGCTTTGTCGACTGATGCACCTATTTATCAGAGAAAATGGGAGAAAACAAAATTAGTTAAAAATAAAAAATTAAATAATATTAAAAAAGGTAATTTCAAAGAATCCCTTTTGAAAATTTTAACTTCTCCTAATCATTCAAATAAAAAATGGATAACACAACAGTATGACCAAATGGTAATGGGTGATACAATTTTAAGATCTGGGTCTGATGCAGCGGTAATTAAAATTCATCAAAAAAATAAAGCTATTGCGGTCTCCGTAGACTCATCTGCTAATTATTGTAATGCTTCACCCCAAGTTGGAGGTAAACAAATTGTGTGTGAAAATTGGAGAAATCTAATTTCTGTGGGGTCAAGACCTATAGCAATTACTAATTGTCTTAATTTCGGCAATCCAGAAAATAAAAAAATAATGGGACAATTCGTTGAAACAATCGACGGAATTAAAGAAGCTTGTGAATATTTAGATTTTCCAGTCGTCTCTGGTAATGTTTCATTTTACAATGGCACAAATAAAAAAAATATTTTCCCCACTCCAGTAATTGGAGGAGTTGGATTGGTTCAAAATTTAAATAAGGTAATTGATCATAGATTTAAAGATATTGGAAACGAGATATTAGTGATTGGTAAGACTTTTGGTCATTTACATCAAAGTGTATATATGAATGAAATTCTAGGTATTAACGATGGTCTTCCTCCAGAGGTAAATTTAAAAAATGAAAAAAATAATGGACAAATTATCATGCAATTAATTGATAATAATTTTGTTCGTTCTGTTCACGATGTATCAGCTGGTGGTATTATTTTAAGTCTAGCTGAGATGTCTATGAGCTCTGGAATAGGTGTAAAAATTGCTAGACCGAACAAATTATCCAATATTTTTGAATATTTTTTTGGAGAGGATCAAAGTAGATACATTGTAGAAATTAAAAAGGAAAAAATAAGTGCGACAATAAAATTATTAGATGAAAATAATATATTTCACGAAACTATTGGTCAAACGCAAGCTAATAATTTTTCTGTTGAAAAAGAATTTGATGAAAGTGTTGATAAAATCTATAAATTGAATAATACTTGGTTTAAAAATATTAATGCCACTATTAAAAAATGAAATTGAAAAACTCATCATGGAGTCAATACCTGATGCAACAATTGAAATTAAAGACTTGATGGGTGACAACAATCATTACGCAGCTACAATCAAATCAAAAATTTTCAAAGGTATATCAAAAATTGAGCAACACAAAATTGTATATAAATCTCTTAAAGGAAAAATGGGAAATCAGCTGCATGCTTTGTCGCTGACAACTTTAGAAAAATAAATATGGACATTGATCAAAAAATAAAAGATTTAATAAAAAAAAATAATGTCTGTCTTTTCATGAAAGGTACCCCTGACTCTCCACAGTGTGGTTTTTCTATGACTGTTTCTAACATATTAAAACATTTGAATGTTAATTTTCATGGGGTAAATGTTTTGGAAGATGAAAATTTAAGACAAGGAATTAAGACATTTAGCGATTGGCCTACTATACCTCAACTATATGTAAAAGAAGAATTTATTGGTGGGTGCGATATTATCAAAGAAATGTTCGAAAAAGGCGAACTTAAAAAAGTTCTTCAAGAAAAAAAAATTTTATAACATTACCTAGAATAATACTCTATCACTAAGTTTGGTTCCATAATTACTGGATAAGGAACTTCTGAAAATTTCGGAACTCTTACTAACTGAATAGATTTATTTTTATTATCTGATTTTATGTACTCGGGGATATCTCTTTCTTTGCTTTGTTGAGCTCCCTCAACCATAGTAAGTTTTTTTGATTTTTCGGCCAATTCAATTATATCATTATCGTTAATCATGTAGCTAGAAATATTAACTCTCTTTTTGTTTACTTTTATGTGCCCATGATTAATTAATTGTCTGGCAGAAAAAACTGTAGGAGCAAATTTAGCTCTATAAACTACCGTATCCAATCTTCTCTCTAACAAGCCAATTAAGTTCTCAGAGGTATCTCCCCTTTTTGAAAGTGCTTTTCTATAAATATTCCTGAATTGTCTTTCATTTATATTTCCATAGTAAGCTTTTAACTTCTGTTTTGCCTGCAATTGTAAGCCATAGTCAGATGGTTTTCCTTTTTTATTTTGACCGTGTTGGCCGGGAGGATATGCTCTTGCATTAAATGGACTTTTGGGTCTTCCCCAAAGATTGGCCTTTAATCTTCTATCAACTTTATGTTTCGAGTTATGTCTTTTAGTCATATTTAATTCCAGCTTTTATAAGCTTTGTATAATAAATGTCAATTGTACTTTTTTAGGATTTTTTGCTCAGCTCACTTATAATACTTGCTAAAATCCTTAATTCTTTATCGTCTGGCTCAAGTCTGTAAAACAAGTTATTCAAATTGATTATCATAGAATTTTTTTTATCTTTATCTTTAAAAAAATTTTTTTTATCTAATTTGAGCTTTAATAATCTAAGAAACTTGGAAATATCGCCTTTTTTACCTAAATTTTTTTCAAATTTTTTATTAAATAATTTTTGATTATCTAATTTAAAAATTTCGTAACAAACTATGCAAACTGAATGCGAGAGATTAAGAGACTTAAAATTTTTATGTGACGGTATTTGTACAACGAAATTAGAATAAGATAAATCATTGTTAGATAATCCTGAAGACTCTGGTCCAAACATAAGGCCAATTTTTTTATTTCTTAATTTTTTTAATCTGTTTAAAAAATTTTTAAAATTTAAATGTCTTTTATTAATATCCCTTTTTCTCGCACTAAATGAAAAAATGATTTCAAATTTTTTAATTGCCTCCTCAGTGTTGTCAAACACTTTTGTTTTTTCAATAATATTCGAAGCTCCAACTGATGTGGCTTTAGCTTTTTGGTTAGGCCAACCATCTCTAGGACTTGTTATACAAAGTTTATTAAACCCAAAATTTTTTAACACTCTAGCTGTGGCCCCAATATTTTCTCCAAGCTGAGGCTTTACTAAAATACAGCCATAACTATTTTTCATGTATGTTTGCAGGTGCTTTTTCCTTAAAGAGTTTATATTCTAAACTATCTATAAGTGCACTAAATGAAGCTTCTATGATATTTTGAGACACACCAATTGTAAACCAACTCTTTCCTGATTTGTCAGTACTTTCAATCGATACTCTTGTTGTCGCTCCTGTACCAGTATTAAGTATTCTCACTTTATAGTCTAACAATTTTAAATCAGAGAAATATTTATAATATTTTTCAACTTTTTTGAAATTTGATCTTATCGCATTATCTAAAGCATTAACTGGTCCGTTTCCTTCCCCAGAGCAATGGATATCTTTTCCATCAATAACAAAAGTAACTTCCGCTGTCGTTTTTAATTCTTTGTTTTTGTTAACATTCACATTGTAATTTTTAACTTTTAAATATTCTGGTAGCTTTCCTAATATCCTGTTAGCTAAAAGTTCAAATGAAGCATCAGCTCCATCGTATGAATATCCTGAAAATTCTCTCTCTTTTACTTCATTCAAAATTTTTTGAATCTTTTCATCTTTAGAGTTTATTTTTATTCCATAGTTCTCCAATCTTGATATGATGTTAGATCTTCCTGCCTGATTTGAGATTATAATATTTCTATGATTACCAACTTCTTTTGGATCTATATGCTCATAAGTTTTTGGATCTTTTTTAACTGCAGATACATGCAACCCACCTTTATGAGAAAAAGCAGATCCTCCAACATAAGCCATATTTTTATTTGGTTTTTTATTTAAAATTTCATCTAAAAACCTAGAACAATTTGTTAGTGAAGCTAATTTCTCCTTTTTAATATTTAAATCAAATTTTTCACTAAAAGTTTTTTTTAAAAATAATGTTGGTATGATCGATATTAAATTTGCATTACCACATCTTTCTCCTAAACCATTTATAGTACCTTGTATTTGTCTTGCTCCAGCTAGTACAGCAGTAAGTGAATTACTCACAGCATTTTCTGTGTCATTGTGAGCATGTATACCTAGATTATCTCCTGGAATTACTTTGGAAACTTTGTTCACTATTTCTCCAACTTCATTTGGAAGAGTTCCTCCATTAGTATCGCATAAAACAATCCATCTAGCTCCTTCATCATAGGCTTGCTTCAGGCAATCAAGAGCATAATTAGGATTATTCTTGTATCCATCAAAAAAGTGTTCAGCATCAAAAAGAAATTCTTTTTTGTTTTTTACGAAATGTTTAGCTGTTTCTTTAATATTTTTTAAATTTTCCTCAGTTTTTATATTTAATGCAGTTTTGACATGGAAATCCCATGTTTTTCCAACAACACAAACTGTTTTACAATTAGCGTTCATTAAAGGAGATAGGTTAGGATCATTATCTGCACTTATGCCACTCTTCTTTGTCATACCAAAAGCTGTAAATTTTGAATTTCCAAGATTTGGAGATTTATCAAAAAATTCGTTGTCAACTGGATTTGCTCCTGGCCAACCACCTTCTATATAATCTAACCCTATATTGGATAAAATTTTTGCAATCTTATTTTTATCTTCAACTGAAAAATCAACTCCCTCTGTCTGTGCGCCATCTCTTAAAGTGGTATCAAAAATATATATTTTTTCTTTACTCATTTATAATTCCAGGTCGTTTTACCTTTTTCGTCTTTTAATTCAATACCTTCTTTACTTAAATCGTCTCTAATTTTATCAGCAAGTTTATAATCCCCCTTTTTTTTGGCAGAGTCGCGATCTTTGATTTTATTCAATATAATGTCTTCGGAGATTTTAACTTTATTTTTTTTATACTCAGTTCTTTTTTCATTGGTTTCACAAAATAAACCAATTAAACGACAAGCTTTGTTAAATTCCTTTTTTTTTTCACTATCTCCTTTATGTGCTTGATTAAATAGCTCATGTAATTTGGAAATATAAAGGGGTGTATTCATATCATCTAATAAATCGTTGAAGCAGTCTGGAATTTTTTCACTTACTTCAGAAGAATACATGGAGTACCATTTATTTAAAGTTTTAGATTGCTCTATAAGTAAATTGTTATTCCAATCCAATGGTTGTTTGTATTGAGCACTTAATAGAGATAAGCGAACGACTTGGCCTGAATATTTTTTTGTAGCTTCTTCTATTGTTGTTATGTTTCCTAATGATTTTGACATTTTTTCCTTATTCATGGTGACGAAACCATTATGTACCCAATAGTTAGCAAATTTGCCGGTTTCATTGTAAACACAAGATTGAGCAATCTCATTTTCATGATGTGGAAAGATTAAATCTAATCCACCGCCATGTATATCAAAATTTTTACCTAAGTATTTTTCACTCATTACTGAGCACTCTAAATGCCATCCAGGCCTTCCTCTTCCCCAAGGTGAGTCCCAACCTGGATCACTTTTATCTGAAGGTTTCCAAAGAACAAAGTCTAAAGGATCTTTTTTTAATTTTGAAACTTCTATTCTAGCACCAGCATTAAGATCATCTGGATTTTTATTTGAAAGCATTCCATAATTTTTAAATGACGCTACAGAGAAATATACATGACCTTTGCTTTCATAAGCAGCTTTTTTACTAATTAATTTTTCAGTCATTTTTATCATACCAATAACATGATCAGTTGCTCGAGGTTCTTTAGTTGGACTCAAACAAAATAAAGACTTACAATCATTATGAAATTTTTTTGTTATCGTTTTTGTTAAATCTGAAATATCAATTTTTTTATTTTTTGAGGCTTCAATAATTTTATCATCTATATCAGTGATATTTCTTACATATATAACTTTTTGTTTCCCATAAATTTCTATTAATATTCTAAATAGGAGATCAAATACGACTAAAGCTCGTGCATTTCCTACATGGGGGTTATCATAAACAGTAGGTCCGCAAGCATACATAGAAACTTTTTCAGGATTTATTGGATTAAAAACTTCTTTTTTATTATTAAGAGAATTTGTTAAGTATAAGTTATTCATTAAATTTGCAAACTGGTATAGGATTCATTTTGTGTAAGTTTTTTTCTCTTATTTTTAAATATTTTTGATAGTTTGGATCTTTTTTATTTTCCATAGCTCTCTCTAGATCTTCATAACTCATACCTAATTGCTGGACATCATTTCTTCCATCATCCCATAAACCGTCTGTTGGTTGTGAATTTATTATTGCTTTAGAGACACCAAGATATTTTCCTAGTTCCCAGACTTGAGTTTTTGTACAATCAGCTATTGGAGATATATCCACTCCCCCATCACCATATTTAGTATAAAATCCAACACCAAAATCTTCAACTTTATTCCCAGTGCCAACAACTATACCAGAATTGGCGGCTGCTACCTGATAAAGTGTTGCCATTCTCAATCTTGCTCGTGAATTTGCAAATCCATGTTCGTTATTAAAACGATTCAAAACTTCTGAAAAAGATCCGAAGATCTTATCCATATCAATTAAATGATGTTCGATATTTTGAAATTTGTCTTTTAACCAATTTGCATGCACAAGGCTCAGATCATGTTGAGACTTAATTTGTTTAATTGGCATTGTTAACACAATAGTTTTCCTTCTCGTGTTTGCGCATAATGTACTTACCACAGAAGAGTCTATTCCTCCCGAGATTCCAACAACTAAAGCTTTTGGCTCAAAAGAAGTTGATTCACAATAATTGTTAATCCAGTCAGTTATGATTTTTGCTCTTTTTTTTACTTCCATAATTAATACATCACCTCTTTTTTAAGGTTTTGTCTTAATAATTACAATAATTATTAAGACGCGGCTTGAATAATTTTATTTGATATTTTTGAATTTTTCTTGATTTCCTCAGAAATTAAGAAAGCTAACTCTAACGCTTGATCTGCGTTTAATCTAGGATCACAATGAGTCCTATATCTATTTGATAAATCGTTTTCTGATATTTTTTGAGCTCCTCCAGTACACTCTGTCACATCTTGGCCGGTCATTTCAACATGTAAACCCCCTGCATAACTTCCCTCTGCTTGGCTAATTGCAAAGAAATTTTTTACTTCCTTAAGGACACTTTCAAAAGCTCTTGTTTTAAAACCAGTGGCTGCTTTAATTGTATTTCCATGCATAGGATCACAAGACCAGACTACTTTTAAACCCTCTTTTTTAATCATTCTGATTAATTTCGGTAAATACTTTTCAACATTTTCTGCACCGAACCTTGAAATTAATGTTAGTCGACCTGGTTCGTTATCCGGATTTAAAATATTACAAAGATTAACCAGTTCCTCTGGTTTTAATGTAGGTCCACATTTAAGACCAATAGGATTTTTAATCCCCCTACAGAACTCTACATGTGCTCCATCAGGTTGTCTTGTTCTGTCACCTATCCAAACAAAATGTGCAGAGGTATCATGGTATTCACCTGTTGTTGAGTCTACTCTTGTCATTGACTCTTCGAAAGGCAAAAGCAAAGCTTCATGGGAAGTATAAAAATTAACAGATCTTAATCTACGATTATTGTCTGAGTTAATTCCACATGCTTCCATGAAAGCAAGAGCGTCGCTAATCTTGTCTTCGATTTCTTTATACTTTCCCTTAGTTTTATCTTTAATAAATCCTAAATTCCACAAATGAACTTGTCTTAAGTCAGCAAATCCACCTTGTGAAAAAGCTCTTAATAAGTTTAAGGTTGATGCAGATTGGGAGTATGCTCTAAATAATCTTTTTGCATCTGGTATCCTGGCCTTTTCTGTAAATTCCATTCCATTAATATTGTCACCCAAATAACTTGGTAATTCTTTGCCATCTTTTTTCTCAGTAGGCGCACTTCTAGGTTTTGAAAATTGACCAGCAATTCTTCCTACTTTAATAACAGGCATAGAAGCAGATGCTGTAAGAACTAATGACATCTGTAAAAGAACTTTAAATGTATCTCTAATATTATCTGGATGAAATTCAGCAAAACTCTCAGCGCAATCTCCTCCTTGTAATAAAAACGCTTTTCCCTCTGCTACATCAGCAAGGGCTTTTTTTAAAGACCTGGACTCTCCAGCAAAAACTAGAGGTGGGTACTTTTTTATTTTACTTAAAACTAAATTAAGTTCATCTTTATCCTGATAAACGGGTAAATGTTTAGCAGGGAATTTAGTCCAACTATTTAAGCTCCATTTTTTCATATACAACTGATGGTATATATATATTGCAAATACAATTTTTCCAAGTAAGAATTTTAATAATTAGTCTGAAAACCCCAATATTTCAAAATTTTTCAACTTTTTTATTTAAAGAGGCCAAAATAGTTTCAATCTTTAAATTCGGATATTTATTTTTGAGTCTATTTTTAATTTTAGTGAAAGAATTTACATGAATTTGGGTTTCATTGAAATTATCGAATCTTTTTTTTTTATTTATAATTTTTGCAGCACCACAATCACGATGATTTATAACTATTAATTTTTTAATTTTGTGAAGTTTTATTGAGGTTTCGAGATTATCCCAAAAAGTTTTATGCCATTTTCTAAACTTAGGTGCAGTAACACCGATTGCCGCGCCAGCAATTGAAAATGAACTATATTTGCCATTTAATCTTCTTTTTTTTAAATAATTAAATACCACAGGCTGAAACCTTGGATCTATGCATGATAGAACCATAGCTTGGTATTTTTTTTTCATTTTACTCAACGGTAACTGACTTTGCTAAATTTCTTGGTTTATCAATATCACAATTTTTTAATAACGCTACATGATAAGCTAAAAGTTGCAAAGGAATTGTTAATAATAAAGGCGATAACAGGCTGTCCACTCGAGGGATTCTTAATCTAAATCTAATATTTGTACTTAGTAGTTTTTGTGTATTATCGGTAATAAAAAAAATTTTACCTCCTCTCGCTATTACTTCTTGAGTGTTAGATAAAGTTTTTTCATAGTATCTATCATTTGGTGCAACTACTATAACTGGTAAGCCTTCTTCAATTAAAGCTAACGGCCCATGTTTCATCTCACCTGCAGGATATCCCTCAGCATGTAAATAAGAGAGTTCTTTTAATTTTAAAGCGCCTTCAAGAGCGACTGGAAAAGAATTTCCTCTTCCTAAAAACATTGATCCTTTTGCGTCCAGAAATTCTTTGGCCATTAATTGTATTTCACTCTCAAGTTTTAGAGTATCATTTATTGCATCTGGAAGTTTTTTTAAATTATTTAAGTTGTTATCATAAATTTGTTTATCAATATCTTCTCTTGTAATGGCAAATTTTAAAGCAAGTATATATAAGACTATTAATTGTCCTAGAAAGGCCTTTGTAGAGGCCACTCCTATTTCTGGTCCAGCATGAATTGGTAACACCCAATCAGAATTTCTTGCTATTGTACTCTCGACAACATTTACAATCGAACAAGTTTTTACTTTATTTTTTTTGCAAATATCTAAAGCAGCTGCTGTATCTGCAGTTTCACCAGATTGTGATACAAAAATATATAGATTTTTAGAATTAAATTTAAGATTTCTGTATCTGAATTCTGAAGCTATATCAATATCAACATCAATGGAGGTTAATTCTTCAAACCAATATTTTGCAACTAAGCATGAGTGATAAGCAGTTCCACACCCAATTAAAACTATTTTATTAATCTTTTTAGGGTCAATCGGAAAATTATAAATATTTATATCTTTTTTAAGACTATCAGTATATTCGCTTAGACATTTTTTAATTGTGATGGGTTGTTCAAAAATTTCTTTTGACATAAAGTTTTTATAGTCTCCTTTATCAGAAATATTTTCATCATCAGATACTGTATGAATTTTTTTGTTAATCTTATTTTGATTAACATCGTAGAATTCGATATTATCCTTTTTCAACATGCATAAATCACCGTCGTCTAGATAAGAAATTTTATTTGTCATAGATTTCAACGCATAAGAGTCTGAACCTAAATAATTTTCTTCCTTTGAATAACCAACAGCTAATGGGCTTCCTCTTCTTGCACCGATTATAATGTCTGAAAAATTTTTAAAAATAATACCTAACGCAAAACTACCCTTTAACTTTTTTAAGGTTTTAAATACTGAGTCCAAAGGCTTTGAATTTTGTAAAAACTGTGTTACTAAAATGGTAATTACCTCCGTATCTGTTTGCGATTTAAACTTAAAACCTTGAGCTTCTAAATCTCTCTTTAGTTCATCTGAATTTTCAATTATACCATTATGTACAACTGAAACCTCTTCAGAAGAGTGCGGGTGAGCGTTAATAATATTAGGAACTCCATGAGTAGCCCATCTTACATGACCTATTCCAATATTACCGTTTGAGGGATTTTTAAACAAAATTTTCTCAAGCTCATCAACTCTTCCAGAACATTTTTTTTCATCTATCAATTTGTTGCTTAATGTTGCTAAACCCGCAGAGTCGTATCCTCTATATTCTAATTTTTTTAAAGAGTTTATTATGTTAATTGAAACAGGTTTATTGCTTACAATTCCAATAATTCCACACATTATTTTTTTTTCCTTTTATAGTTTTTAATTTCTACTTGTGATGATCTTGTTAGTGCTAATGATTTTTTTTTCACATTTTTTGTAATAACAGATCCAGCTCCGACAATACTATTTTTATTAATAGTTACAGGCGCTACTAAAGAAGAATTTGAACCTATAAAAACATTATCAGCGATTTTAGTATTTGATTTTTTTACACCATCATAATTACATGTAATTGTTCCTGCTCCAATATTTGAATTTTTTCCAATTGATGTATCGCCTACATAGGAGAGATGACTTACTTTTGAATTAATGTCGATAATTGATTTCTTAGTTTCTACAAAGTTTCCAATTTTTGTATTATTTTTTAAAATTGTTCCAGGTCTTAATCTTGCATATGGACCTACAACAACATTTTTTTCAATTCTTGCTCCCTCCAAATGGGAAAAAGATTTTATATAGGATCTGTCTCCTATTTTTACTTTAGATCCAATCACTACGTAAGGTTCGATAGTTACATTTTTTCCAAAAATAGTATCTTTTGATAAAAATATTGTATCCGGTGCAATTAAATTTACACCATTATTTATTGCTTTATCTCTCAGTTTTTCTTGTAATAACTTGTATTGATAAATCTTTTTAAGTTTATAATTTGTTTTCATAAAAATTTCTCTTTACATTAATAATCATATATAAATAACTCACAAAATATTTCTTTTTAATACTTTAAAAATGACTCAAATTTACACAATTCTTTTCGATTTAGATGGAACAATAGTAAATACTGCACCTGATTTAATGGCGGCTCACAATCATGTAATGAAAAAATTTGGTCACGCAGAAAAAAATTTATCAGATATTAAATCATTAGCAGGTAAAGGTGCTTGGGTAATGATGCAAAGATCTTTTAAAAAACAAATTAAAGATGAAAAAATTAAAAAAGAGATGACTAGAGAGTTTCTAGATTATTATGCTAAAAATATCGATCACAATAGTCGACCTTTGAAAGGCTCAATCGAATTTTTTGACTGGGCAAAAAACAAAAATATTTCAATGGGAGTATGTACTAATAAACAAGAAAAATTAGCAATAGATCTTTTAAAGAAATTAGACATTTATAAGTACTTTGAATATGTTGCCGGTTGTGACACCTTTTCTTTTAACAAACCTGATCCTAGGCATTTAACAGATGTTGTAGAGATAATTGGCGGTGATTTAAAAAAAGCAATTATGGTTGGAGATAGCGAAGTAGATTCTAATTCAGCTTACAATGCAAATTTACCATTTGTGTTAGTGAAAGATGGATACACAGAAAAATCTGAAAAAGAAATTGAACACGATGAGTTAATCAGTGATTTTATTGGGTTTGAAAAAATAATAGAAAAATATCTATGATAACTTTTGCTTTATTTACAGCATTATCTACTTTTTATTTTACAATGTTTTTCACGCCTGGTCCAAATAATGCAATGCTTACAGCTTCAGGAATGAAATTTGGATTTGTGAGGACACTACCTCACTTAATTGGAATACCGTTGGGACATATTTTACAGATTGGTTTAACTTGTTTTGGTTTAGCAAATTTATTTTTGATTTATCCTCAGGTTCAGTTTTATATGAAAATTTTATGTTTTATTTATTTGATTTATTTAGGATGGAAAATGATCGGTTCGTTTAGCTTGATCCAAAAAGACTCTGGAAGACCTTTAAAATTCTATGAGGCTTCATTGTTTCAGTTTATAAATCCAAAAGCTTGGTCAATTGCCGTTACTGTTGCTTCAGGTTTTTTTCCAACTAAAGAAAATGTTATCATTGGGGTTGCATTTGTAACAATTACAGCTGCAGTAATTTGTTTTCCGACAATAAGTTTATGGGCATTATTTGGAAGTGGTTTGAGAAGATTTATATCTAATATTAAAATAAAAAAAATTGTTGAATATTTTCTTGCAATTTTATTAGTTTTAACAGGATTATTTATCTTACTTAAATAATCTTTGATTTTTATACATTGCTCTAATATAAGTTTTCACGAATGCATTTTACAAAAAAAAAAATAAGTGAGAAACGTTTAGATTTAATTAAAACTTTAAAATCAAAAAAATTACTAAGATTCCCTGGTGCTTATAATCCTTTATGTGCTAAGCTTATTGCTGAAATAGGTTTTGACGGAGTTTATGTATCGGGCGGAGTAATGTCTAATGACCTCGGTTTACCAGATATTGGTTTAACAACTCTAGATCAAGTAAGTTACAGAAGTGCACAGATAGCAAGAGTTACCGATCTTCCTACAATAGTTGATGTTGATACAGGTTTTGGAAACTGTAAAAAAACAATTGAAGTTTTTGAGAGTAAAGGACTATCCGGGTGTCATTTGGAAGACCAAATAGCTGAAAAAAGATGTGGTCACTTAGATAATAAGGAACTTGTGTCTACAAATGATATGGTTAAAAAAATTAAAGAATCAGTGAAAGCAAGAAAAGATAAAAATTTTTTAATTATAGCAAGAACTGATGCTAATTCAGTTGAAGGTTTAGATAAAACTATAGAGAGAATTAAAGCTTATGAAGATGCTGGTGCAGATATGATATTCCCTGAAGCAATGAAAGATGAAAAAGAGTTTGAAAAAGTAAGAAAAATAACCAATGCGTATTTACTGGCAAATATGACTGAATTTGGAAAATCAAAAATTCTTAACAAAAAACAATTAGAGGATTTGGGTTATAATTTAGTTATTTACCCTGTTACAACTCAAAGATTAGCAATGCAGAATGTTGAAATAGGTTTAAAATCAATATTTAATGAAGGTCATCAAAATAAAATTATTGATAAAATGCAGACAAGAAAAAGGTTGTACGAGTTAGTAGAATATGAGAAATACAATACTTCAGATAAAAAAATCACAGATTTTTCTACTGAAGGGCATGAATAATGAGTGAAGAAATAAAAAAAGGTTTATTAGGTATAGTAGTCGATGAGACAACTATTTCTCAAGTAGTTCCAGAACTAAGTACGCTTACATATAGAGGCTACACAGTTCAAGAATTATGCGATAAATGTGACTTTGAAGAAGTGGCATACTTAGTTCTTAATGGCGAACTTCCAAATAAAAATCAATTAAAAAAATTTATTAAGCAGGAGAGATCGGAGAGAAAGCTTTCTAAACAAATTTTAAATGACATTAAAAAAATGCCTAGAAATGCTCACCCGATGGATGTTATTAGAACTTGTGTAAGTTTAATGGCATTAGAAGACAAAGATACTAAAGATAATTCTCCAAAAGCAAATATGAGAAAAGCAATGAAGATATTTTCCAAAACTCCAACGGCAGTAGCAGCATATTTCAGAGCTAGAAAAGGAAAAAGTATAATAGCACCAAGTAAAAATTTATCTTTTTCTGAGAATTTTTTCAAAATGATGTTTAACAAAGTGCCTGATAAAGAAATTGTAAGAGCTTTTGATATTTCGTTAATTTTATATGCTGAACATAGTTTTAATGTTTCAACCTTTACTGCTAGGACAATTACAAGCAGTTTATCTGACCTGCACGGAGCTATCACTGGTGCTATAGCGTCATTAAAAGGTCCATTGCATGGGGGTGCAAATGAAGCAGTTATGCACATGATGAAAGAAATAGGTAAACCAGAAAAAGCAAAAGCCTGGATTGAGAACGCGTTAGAAAAAAAGAAAGTTGTTATGGGATTTGGTCACAGAGTTTACAGAACTGGAGATTCGAGAGTTCCCACAATGAAACATTATATGTTTAAAGTAGCAAAACTCCTTAAGAAGGAGAAGTACACAAAAATGTATGAAATTTTAGAGAAGGTCATGTTAGAAAGAAAAAATATTCATCCGAATGTAGATTTCCCATGTGGACCAACTTATTACATGATGGGTATCGATATTGATTTTTATACACCTATTTTTGTAATGTCTAGAATTACTGGGTGGTCTGCTCATATAATGGAACAGCATGCATCAAATAAACTTATTAGA
Source organism: uncultured Pelagibacteraceae bacterium (assembly GCA_902573865.1). GTDB lineage: Bacteria > Pseudomonadota > Alphaproteobacteria > Pelagibacterales > Pelagibacteraceae > Pelagilacustribacter. The sequence continues at coordinate 688 of CACGLI010000015.1, read as the reverse complement.
CCTTTATCTAAATATAGAGGAGCTGATGTAAGAGAAGTGATGTTATTAAATCAAAGGTAAATTAAAATTTTTCCCAATTAATTGATAATTTTTTATCATCAAGAATAGCATCAATCATAGCCATCATGATAGGCAGCTTATCAATAGAAAATTCCTCTTTTACTTTTGGTCCAATTTCCTTAATCAGTTCAGCTCCCTCGACGGTAATTTTTAACATTTTATTTTTTTTTGCCTCAGAATAAGTTAAACCTTCACCCAAATACGATCCCATTTTACTATTTCTACCACCACCAGAACTTACATATAGATCTCCTAATCCTGCTAAACTAGTTACTGTATTTTTTTGACCTTTTAAATGGCTAATAAAAATTTCCATTTCTTTAATAGACTGGTTGAACAATGCGGATGCAGTATTAAGATAATTTTGCTCTTTTTTTTCTTCGGTTAATTTGTTGTTACACAAACCTTTAGCTGCTCCGACTGCCATTGAGTAAATATTTTTTATTGCTGCTGAAACCTCCACTCCTACAACATCACTACTCACTTCAACATGATAATAGTTCGTAGCGATCAAAGAGGAAATTATTTTTGCTGATTTGATTTCTTCATTAGCAACTACAACACTACTATGTACTCTATTTGATAATCCTTTTGCTAGGCAGGGTCCACCAACAGCAGATATGTCAAA
>CACGLI010000014.1 GCA_902573865.1 uncultured Pelagibacteraceae bacterium | reverse complement strand
CTAATTTATTTAACCCCTTAATTTCCATTAATTCTATTTTTTCAGCCTTTTTTGCTATCGATTTTAATGGTTTTTCTAAAAAAGTTTCCAAGTCTTCGCCAACCCAAAATATTATGTCAGCATTTTGCAGCATTTTTGCATGAGATGGTTTCAAAGCGAATCCATGCGGAGAATTATAGCCGTCTACTATTAAGTCTGGTTTACCCACCCCATCCATCAAATAACTTGCCAAGGAATGTATAGGTTTAATAGAAGCCACAACTTTAATATTTGCATTAGCAGAGAAATTTATAGAAAATATAAAAAACAAAGTAATTGTAAGCTTAAGAAATTTGTTTATCATAGTGTTATAATATAACGTTTGTTATAATATAACATATTTAAGGTCAAGGATTTTTATTATGGAAAACAAAAAAAAGGTTCTACTAAAGGTTGAAAATGCTGGTATCTCTATAAATGATAAATCATTAGTTAAAGGCGTTTCATTTGAAGTTAAACAAGGCGAGATAGTTACTTTGATAGGTCCAAATGGTTCAGGGAAATCAACAACGGCAAAAATTGCCTTAGGAATATACAAAAAGATAGACGGTAAAGTTAAAACATATACTGATAAAATTGGATATGTTCCCCAAAAAATTTCAATAGATTGGACATTGCCAATCCGGGTTCTGGATTTTATGTCTCTAACAGAAAATTTAACTAAAGATCAAATTAACAGATCTTTAAATTTAACAGGTGTTCAACATTTAAAAGATAAAAGTTTAAGTAATTTATCTGGCGGCGAGTTTCAAAGAGTTTTGATAGCAAGAGCCATTTCTAAACAACCAGAATTATTAGTTCTCGATGAGCCTGTGCAAGGCGTTGATTTTAAAGGTGAAATTGCCTTATATGAATTAATCAAAAAAATATCAGAAAATATGAAATGTGGGATACTTTTAATTTCGCATGATCTACATGTGGTAATGTCTGCCACTGATTTTGTATTATGCTTAAATGGACATGTATGTTGCTCTGGAACGCCCCAAAAAGTCGTTAAGGATAGCAAATATAAGGAATTATTTGGTGATCGAGCTTCAAATATCTTATCTTTATACGAACATAAACATGATCACACTCACTCCCAAGATGGAACAATAGATCAAAAATAATATGCTTGATGATTTTTTTATAAGAGCTCTAGTTGCTGGAATTGGAATAGCATTAATAACAGGTCCCCTGGGATGCTTTGTAATTTGGAGAAGATTATCTTTTTTTGCAGGCACACTTGCGCATTCAGCTCTATTGGGTGTTACTATGGCTTTAGTATTTCAACTAAATATTGCGTTATCAGTTTTTTTAATATCAGCGGTTTTAGCAATTTTACTTCTTCAACTTCAAACTAAAACAAATCTTCCTAACGATGCTTTGTTAGGTTTATTAGCTCACTCATCATTAGCGATAGGACTCGTAATTATTGGATTTTTAACGACTATTAGGTTCGATGTTATGGGACTGTTGTTTGGTGATATATTAGCTGTAAATCAAAACGATTTACTATTAATTTGGGTTGGCGGGATATTTATTTTAATAGTTTTAAAATTTATTTGGAAACCTTTGTTTGCTTCTACAATAAATTATGATTTAGCTAAAGCAGAAGGAATGAAGCCCGATAGATATAATGCAATATTCACAATTTTGATGGCAGCAATAATTGCTATTTCAATTAAAATAGTCGGACTTCTTTTAATAACTGGAATGCTTATTATTCCCGCTGCTCTTGCAAGAAATATTTCCAACAATCCTTTGCAGATGGTTGTCTTGTCAACGATCGGAGGACTATTATCAATTTTAATAGGATTATTTTCCTCTTTAGAATTTAATACCGCATCAGGTCCATCAATAATAACTGCTGCTTTATTATTATTTTTAATTTCTCTTATTAAAACTAAAAAATATTCCGAATTGAAAAAATAATGTTTAATTGGTAAATTATATATATGACACTATTACAATCACTTTCCAAAAATCAACAAATTGTTTTAGATATAATAAAAAAGGCAAAAGGTCCTTTAAAAGCTTATTCCATTTTATTCAATGTTCAAAAAAAAGGAATAAACGCGCCTCAACAAATTTATAGAGCTTTAGATAAGCTTATTGAAATGGGCAAAATTCATAAAATAGAGAGTAAAAACGCTTTTGTTGCTTGTAAAAGTTCAGATTGTGAAATTTCAAAAGCAACTGCATTTTCAATTTGTGAAAGTTGTGAGGTTGTTGATGAAATTAGCGATGCTAAACTCTCTAAATATTTATCAGGTTTTAACCGTAAAAAAGGTATGAAATTTAAAAGATTTAACCTTGAATTTTTTGGTATCTGTAAGAAGTGTAAATAATTTGCAATCAATATTTCTGCGACAATACTGTCTTTCCATTAGAAATTTATTTAATCTAAAATAATATTAACAAAAGGATAAATATGAAATTATTAAAAACATTAATGACTATATTCTTTATTTCATTAATAAATTTTTCATTACATGCAAAAGAAATAAAAATGGGTAAAGCTGATTGGGATACAGGTTATTTCCAAGCAGAGGTTTATAAAAAAGCACTAGAAAAAATGGGTTATAAAGTTACTGGCCCAACTGTTATGAAGCCACAGGTTTTCTACGTTGCAGCAGCAGCAGGGGATATGGATCTTTGGGTTAATGGTTGGTTTGGAAACCACGACTCTTATGTCAAAGAGGCTATGGGCAAAGTTAAGCCTGTAGGTTATGTTGCTAAAAGTGGTGGCTTACAAGGTTACCTAATTGACAAAAAAACTGCAGATAAATTCAAAATCAAATCTGTTATGGATATTAAAAATCACGCCAAAGAGTTTGATTCAAATGGTGATGGAAAAGCAGATATGGTTGCTTGTCATCCGGGATGGGGCTGCGAAAAAATTATATCCAGACATTTTGAGGAACTTGGTTTGGGTGAATTTATTAATCCAATAAAAGCAGATTACTCTGCTGCTATGGCAGACATAATTTCAAGATATAAAAATGGTAAATCAGTATTATTTTATACTTGGACACCGAATTGGACAGTCGGTACTTTAAAATTAGGTGAAGATGTAGTTTGGATTGAAGCTCCTTTTAGTGAAACAAAAGTGGTTAGCGTACCAAATGCAACAAAATCAAAACTTAATATGGGATTTGGAGTAAACGACATTAGACCAGCTGCAAATGTTGATTTTTTAAAAGCTAACCCAAAAATAGAAAAGTTTTTAAAAAAAGCATCTATACCTTTAGCTGATATTGCTGCTCAAAACTTAAAAATGAACAAAGGCGAAAAAAGTGAAAAAGCAATAAAAAAACATGCTGAAGAATGGATTAAAACTAATCAAAAAACTTTTGATAGTTGGATAAATTAAGAATAATTTAGCAAATAAGAAAATATGCGCACGAAAGTGCGCATATAAGACATATCTCACTTTTTAGTTGTATTAAGGTTACATTAATTTTCTATACATGTTACATTTTTTTAATTTAGGAGGGAAAATGAAATGTTTAAAACATTTAGTATCTATAATCACTGCAATTACCATTAGTAGTGTCGTTTACGCTAACGAAATTAAAATGGGAAAAGCGGATTGGGATACTGGTTACTTTCAAGCCGAAATCTATAAACAGGCTTTAGAGAAGATGGGATATAAAGTTTCAGGACCTACAGTTATGAAACCTCAAGTGTTCTATGTTGCAGCTGCCGCTGGTGATGTGGACTTATGGGTTAATGGATGGTTTGGAACTCATGATGGATATATTACAGAATCCAAAGGTAAAGTTAAACCTGTAGGTTATGTAATGAAAGGTGGAGGAGCTCAAGGTTACTTAATCGATAAAAAATCTGCAGATAAATTTGGTATTAAGAGTGTGATGGATATCAAAAAACATGCTAAAGAGTTCGACTCTAACGGCGATGGTAAAGCAGATATGGTTGCTTGCCCTCCAGGTTGGGGATGTGAAAAAGCAATCACAAAGCATTTTGCGGAGCTTGGATTAGGTGATTTTATTAATCCAGTAAAAGCAGACTACTCAGCTTCAATGGCAGATGCAGTGTCTAAATATAAGAATGGAAAATCAATTCTATTTTATACATGGACACCTAACTGGACCGTTGGTGCTCTGGAACTTGGTAAAGATGTAGTTTGGATTGAAGTACCTTACAGCGCAACTAAAGCAACTAAAATTGCTAACGCGACTAAATCCAAAATAAATTTAGGTTTTGGTGCTGATGATATAAGACCAGCAGCTAACGTAGATTTTCTTAAAGCAAATCCAAAAGTAGAAAAGATGCTTAAAAAAGCTTCGATACCTCTTGGAGATATTGCTGCTCAAAACTTGAAGATGAACAAGGGTGAGAAAAGCGAAAAGGCTATTAAGAAACACGCAGCTGAATGGATCAAAGCAAATCAAAGCACTTTTGATAGTTGGATCAAGTAAGGGTCACGGTTAATTTTAATGAGTTTAAAATTAGCCCCTTCAGATTACGAAATATACATTCCACTAGGTGAATGGATAGAAGGAAATATTAAAGAGTGGCTATTTGAACAAAGGCCACTCTTTAAAAAAATTTCAGCCCCAATAGACACTGTTTTAAATAGTTTAGATTCTCTTTTTAATTTTGTACCTTTTCCGATCATACTTTTAATATTTGTAATTTTCGCTTATAAAACAAATGGAATAAAATTTGCAATATTTTCTTTTTTGAGCTTACTTTTTATAGATCTCGTAGATCTTTGGTCAGAAAGCATGACAACTCTTGCTATGATTTTTACTGCAGTTTTATTTTGCATGATAATAGGCATACCCCTCGGAATTATTGCATCTCGAAGTAACACGTTTGAAATTATTTTACGGCCCATCTTAGATATAATGCAAACTATTCCAAGTTTTGTTTATTTAATACCAGTAGTTATGCTTTTTGGAGTTGGTTTAACACCAGGCGTAGTCGCTACTATAATATTTGCACTACCTCCTATTATAAGGTTAACCAATTTAGGAATAAGACAAGTTGGAAAAGGATTTAAAGAAGCTGGCTCAAGTTTAGGACTTACAAAATTTTTAATACTAATAAAAATTGAAATTCCATTATCATTAAAAACTATAATGGCAGGAGTTAATCAAACACTGATGCTTGCTTTATCTATGGTTGTTATTGCCGCTCTAATAGGTGCAGGTGGACTTGGATTAACTGTATATATCGCTCTAGGAAGACTTGATGTTGGTTCAGCGGTTATCGGCGGAACAGGAATTGTAATTTTAGCAATCATTTTGGATAGAATTACTCAAAAAATTATTAAATCACACTAAAGATTTCAATTTTTTAATATGCCTTGGAGTAATTTCACAACATCCTCCAATAATTTTTGCCCCCTTGCTTTTTAATTTTTTACAAATTTCCAGGAACTTTTTAGGTGTAAGATCTTTTCTTTTCCCAAGCTGAACTTTAGGATTATTAGAGTCAGGTTTCCAGCCTGGTGGAATATGTTCAAAAGCATTTATTTTAAATCCAAATGGAACTTCAAGTTTTTTTGAATCTTTCATTATTTCATTAAGATCCTCAAATGAAACACAAGAAGCTATTATCCCAATGGGTTTATGTTTTTGAACTTTCTTTGCCACAGTTATAAACTTTTCACCCGAAGGTAATAACCCCTTACCCCTAATGTGTATACCGACCAAAATTTTTTTTTGGTATTGTTTAATTGCACTTAAGCCGAGCGAGCACTCTTTCCAGCTACTCATTACATCTAAATAAAAAAAATCTACGAATGGATTAAGATATTTTGCTTGAGATCTAAAACTTTCCTTTATAAATTTAAGATCTTTTCCAAGATCTGCAAAATAAGTAAAGTTTTGAGGAGGAAGACTTCCAGCAATCAAAACTTTTTTATTTGAGATTGCTACAGCTTTTTTCGCTAATTTGCCCGCTTGAGTATTAAGATTTTTATATTCTTTAACTAAACCATTTTCGATAAGTCTTCGTTTTCTGCTACCGAAGGTATTAGTCACTATAATTTCTGCGCCAGCTTTAATAAAATCTAAATGAGTTTTGACAACTGTTTTATGATATTTTCGCTTATATAAAGCTGAGGCTCCCCACAGTGTTCCATGAGGTTTTACTCCACGATTAAGGAGCTCTTGGCCCATGCCACCATCTAAAATTCTTGTTTTTTGAAAAAAATTTTTATCCAGAAACTTCAATTCCAAAAAAAGTAGAAATTAAAACGATAATTGCAAAAATAGTAAACCACATGAACCACTGAGATGCCACTTTGATTAAAGATCCTTTATCAATACCTTTCCAGGGCATAAATGTGTAAGTAGCTAGTGTCACCAGCAGCAAAAAAAGTAAAAGATTAGTAAGTGATATCATTGTTTATATTTGAATGTACGATAAAGTATATAAATAATAAATACTTTATATTGAAAAATTGCGTATACCGCAGGTAACACTAAAAATCCCTGATATTCAGCAAATAACATACCCCCCACTATAATAGATAAAGCATTATTCTGTATGACATTCTCAGTCAAAATACATTTCATATCTCTTTTATCTATGTCAAATAAACCTAAGAACAATTTGCATGTTATTAAAATACTAAAAAAAACAATAAATACTATTATTCCAATATCTTTATAACCTTTAACTAAAATATCTTTTTCAACATAAGCGGCTGAAAATACAATTAATAAAAATAGTAAAAAGGAACTGAAATCAAAAACCTTATTAAGTTTATTCACTAACCAATTTAAATATGTTTTTACAAACACTCCAATAATAGTTGGGATAGCGACCATTAAGAATATTTTAAGCGAAGCGTTTCTAAGCGTTAACAGATTTAATTCTTCACTAGAGTTTATTAAATTCAAACCAATACCTAGTATGATAGGTATAGTGATAAAAGAAAGTAACGAACAAACTGCTGTTAAAGATATCGAAAGTGCAACATTACCCTTGATACTTTTAGTTAAATAATTAGACATTACTGCGCTGGGTACACAAGATACAAGTATTATTCCAATTTTATATATTTCTTGAACCGGTGATAAATATGCTATTACGACTCCTACTGTAGGGACAATCAAAGTCTGGGTGATGAGACCCAAAGATAAATTTTTTGGTGATTTAAAAATATCTTTAAAATTTCCGAAAGTAACTGTTGTACCAACGACAAACATTATCCATGCCATTGCAATTGGTGCGAATTTATTTACTATCTCCATAAAATTTTGATATAACTTAAAAATCCATAATGATCAAAAAATTAACAAACTTTCAAGTAAAAAAAAAATGCGAAATATTTTAGTTACGGGCGGAGCAGGTTATATAGGAAGTAACATTACTGAAATGCTTTTATCACAAAAATATAATGTAATTATTGTTGATAATTTAAGTAAAGGATACAGAAGATTAATAAATAAAAAAGCTAAATTTTACAAGACAGATATCAATAAATCTGGAAAAATAAAAAAAATTATAAATCAAAATAAAATAGACTCAATTATTCATTTAGCAGCTTTATTAGATGTAAATGAAAGTGAAAAGAAACCAAAAAAGTATTTTAAGAACAATGTATTAGGAACAGAAAATATTCTTAAAGTTTGTAAAAACACATCAGTAAAAAATTTTATTTTTTCTTCAACTGCTGCAGTATATAAAGATGGCGTATACAAAGTAAAAGAAAATTCTCCAACTAAACCAAAAAGCATTTATGGTAAAGCCAAATTAAAAGCAGAAAAAAAAATAATTCAATTTCTTAAGAATTCCAAAATTAATTATGCAATTTTACGATATTTTAATGTTTGTGGCGCGAGTAAATCAAATAGATACGGTCAAATCAATTCTTACGATTTACTCTTTAAAAACTTAGCTAAAGCTGCGCTTAAAAAAAAGCCAATAGTAAATATCTATGGAAATGATTATAAAACTAAAGATGGAACGTGCACAAGGGATTTTATTCATGTTGCTGATATAACGGACATTCATATAAAAGTTTTAAAACGAATTAATCATTTAAATAAATCTGTTCTTTTAAACTGTGGATATGGAAAGGGTTTAACGGTAATGCAAGTTGTGAAAGAATTTAAAAAAGTTTCTAAAAAAAATATGAAAATTAATATTCAATCTCGCAGAAAAGCAGATCTCGGTAAAATCGTTGCTGATAATAGACGATTAAAAAAATTTATTAAATGGAAGCCAAAATATAATAATTTAAAATTCATGGTTAAAAGTTCTTTAATGTGGGAGAAAAAGATTAATAACTAAAACCCATTTTGATACAATTAAAAGTTGAGATTTTTATAATACAATGTATGGTTGTATTATGCGAATAACAACAACAAGAGTAAAAAACGCTAAGCCTTTAAATTACAATAGGCAAAAGACTTCTTTTTTAAAACTTAAAAATACGATTAAATCAGATTTGTATTATCTTTTTAAAGAAAAAAAAGAAGCTAACAAATATTAAATCTTACTCAAAAATTCTTTTAATACATTTTCATCAACATTTACTGAATTTTCTTTTGTAGGAAATTTTCCTTCTATACTGTCTTTTATAAATAATTTTAAAGCTTTAACCCTTTCTATTTCAATATTCTCTCTGAGCTTTCTTAAGTTTGTAAATGCTTTCGAATGTCTAGGTAATTTTTCGTTTTCACCGCAAATATCCTCCATAAATAGATACATTACATCCGCGCCTTTTCCAGATCCAAGTGAAACAGTAGTAATACTTGTTCTTTTAGAAATTTCAGTCATCACATTTTCTGGGATAACTTCACATTCAGCACTGAAAGCGCCAGCATCTTCTAATCTTTTAAATTTTTTAAAAAGTTCAAAAGCTTCATTAGCGGTTTTTCCAACAGCTCTTAAACCCCCAATCCAGGTTGACTTTCTAGGAACTAATCCTAAATGACCCATCACTGGAACATCCTCTTTTGCCAACATACTTACCACATCCATACTTCTCGCAGTCATTACAGCATCAGCTCCATTTTCTAACGCCTTAAAGGCACCGCGAAGCACATCTTTTTGAGTAGGATAATTATGTAATTCTAAAGCTGCCGTAAAAAATAAAGTTTTTGATCCTTCTCTTACTTTTTTAACATTACTTGCGCTTCCAATTATCATGTCGAAACCAGCTTGTTCAGCAGCTTTTGCCTCTAAAGCAGTGTTAGCAGTAACTTGGGTAAATTTTTTTTTTCCTTTCTGAAAAATCAAGTCACCAACAGTGATTGATCTTTTAGCTGGTTTTGCAGACCAAGTGTAAATATTTTTCATTAAAATATTAAATCAAATTATTTTGATTTTTTCAATTCTTTATAAATATTATTAACCCTAAATACTTCGTGAGCAATATTAAAATAACATTCATATTCAATTTCATTTGGTGTTACATCGAAATGATAGTGTCCAGCTTCTGGCTTATTATTGTAGGAATGAAAATGTGTATGCTCACCCGACTCTCTTAAATTGAGATCTCCGCCTGTTGGATCCCCAGTCCATAAAACTGAGTAACATTGCAATTTTGGTCCAACAGGTTCATAAAACTGTAAAAAATCTTTAGTACATTTCATAAGCTTTGAATCATAATATTCATGTTTAATATCTTCATAATCTGGTTGAACATGGGATTTAACACCCCCATGTAAAACTCTAAAAACTCCACCCAACGCAACATGTCTATTTTTTTGAATAATAATATTTTCTAACAAAGCGGATCGCATTGCTTGCGGTAGAGACCCTTGTTTACCTATTCTTTTCTTTAATTTAATTTTAATTACTTTTCCGATTTTACCATCTGAAAAAAAAATATTAGCCAAGCCACCATGTTTTTTTTCAATATACTTTTTTGTTACACATTCTTTGTTTTTATTTACCTGTGCAATTATTGAATTTGACTCGCTTGTAATCAAATTTTCATTAATAATTAGTTCACCGCAATGACCTTCCAAACATGACATTGCGCCAGAACCTGCACCTAGAGCATAAGATTTTTCGGATCCAATATTTTTTGCGATTTCTGCGTAGTCAAATTCAGTTCCAATAAACTGCTTATCGTGCATATAAGGCTCTCCACCTACATCAATAATTCTCTCGTTACCTGAAATTCCTTCAGACGGGCAGTTCCATTCTCTAAGATTTGGACAGTTAATTATTTCGACCGTAACTTCTTGATAATTGGCTTTTAAACCCTTTTTTAGAGCTTCCGCTATAATCTCTAGCGAAGGATTATCAAATTTTGCACTTTCAAATGTGAGCATCATGTGATTATTTATAGATAATGAATACTTTAGCAGAAAAATTAGTAGATGCATGGAAAAAAAGAGATTTAATCAAAATTAATTCTGAAGAACTACCGAAGAGCAGAGAGGAGTCTCATAACATTCAAAAACAATTTCATGATGTTTTAAAGAAAAAAACAGTTGGTTGGAAGATTGGTCTTGTTTCGAAAAATTTACAAGAAGGAGCTAAAGTCAACGGTCCGATGATAGGTAAAATCATAGATGAAACAGTTTTAATGAATCCACTTAAAGTAGATTACAGTAAAGTTCCAGATTGTATTCTTGAATGTGAATTTTGTTTAAAATTTTTAGAGGACACGAAAATGATACCTGGCGCAGAGGATAAAACTGGTAATTATGAGGCGTATATAGCATTAGAATTAGTATCTACAAGAGTTCATTCAGAAAGCAAAAAAGATTTGGATCCAATAAATATGATGAATTTAAATATAGCTGACAATGGTGGAGCTGGAGCGATAGTAATTGGAGATCAAATAAAAAATATAGATAAAATTAATTTAGACTCTATTCAAGTTGAAATTAACTTAAATGGCAATATAACAGAACCGTACTTTAAAGGTGAAAAAAGAGCTGGTCCGGTAGAAGCAATTAAATGTATAATTAATGAATTTAAAGATAATCCTGTAACTTTTAAAAAGGGAGATTGGTTTATGACTGGTTCAGTCATACAGCCTTTTAAAGTAAATAAAGGAGATAAGCTTAAGGTAGACTTTAGAACTTTAGGAAAAATCAACGTCGATTTTATTTAATGAAGGTCGCAGTCATAACAGGCTCAAGCAAAGGCATTGGCTCTTTTATTGCAAAAGATTTAAATAAAAAAAAAATTAAAGTAATTTTAATTGCAAGATCGAAAAAACTTTTAAAAAGAGTACAGCAGAATTTACCTTATCCAAAATTATCACACATTATATCTAAAGATTTAAGATCTTTATCCGCATGTAATTTAGTTGGAAAAAAAGTAAAAAAAATTAATTACTTAATCAATGTTGCTGGCGCAACTAAAGGAGGTCATTTTCTTAAACTCGATGATGAAACATGGAATGATGGTTTTAATTTAAAATTTAAGTCTGCTTTAAGGTTAAGTAAAATTTTTTGGCCCAAACTAAAAAAAAGCAGAGGAAAGATAATTAACATCGGTGGAGGAGCTGGGTCATGGGAAAAACCATCAAGGACATTTATGATTGGTGGAGCAGTAAACACAGCTTTAAATCATTTTACCAAAACTTTATCATTACAAGGTAAGTTGGATAAAGTTTCAGTATCTATAATTAATCCAGGAATGACCCTTACTGGACGATTAGAAAAGTTACTTAAAGCAGACTCAAAGATTTTAAAAAAAAGCGTGAAACAACTTTTAAAAGAAAGAACTAAATTAGCCAAAATCAAAAGACCCACAAAACCGGAAGAAGTCGCAAAGCTTACATTGAAATTAATTAAAGATAAAAAATCTAATGGTAAAGTTCTATCTATTGATGGTGGAAAAATTAAGAGTTTAAATTAATTATTATCTTTTAGCTATTTTTGAAGCTTGCTCACAAATATTTTGTACATTGATTCCTTCATTTAATAAAAAAGACTTTTTTGAATTAATGAAATTATTAAGACACTTAAAATAAGAGTCTTTATGTCTAATTGCAAAGTCTTTACTCAAAGTTTTTTTGTTCGAATAATCATCTGAATTTAAAATAAATTTTTCTCCAAAAATCTTTATTTTTTCTATATTGCCTAATCTACACTTTCTACTAAATACTAATTCAACATTTATATTATTCCTCAATCGCATATTGATTACAGCATCAGAAAAATCACCTTTTTTTAAAAACTCTTCAGTACTTATCGATTTTGAAATTACAATCATTTTTTTAGGCAAGGAATTACCTAACCAACACGCAAGGTCAAAAAAATGAAAACCTTTATCATAAAATAAGCCTCCATTTCTCACTGATAAATTAACATTGTGATTTGCAGATCTGGATATAATTTGAATAATTTTAATTTTTTTACCTTTGGTTTTCTTCTTTAATGAAACGTACTCTTTTGAAAAACGTCTATTAAGGCCCACACAAAATTTTATATTATTATTCTTAATTAAATTCTCTATTTTCTTTAAGTTTTTGTGTTTTCCGGTAATTGGTTTTTCACAGTAAATAATTTTTTTATGTTTTATTAATTTTTTTATATAAAATTCATGCGTAATAGTCGGTGAAGCTATTACAAATAAATCTACGTTTGTTTGTTTTAAAATTTTATTGAAATTATTTGAAGTTTTGCATTTAAATTTTTTAGAATACTTTTTACAGAGTTTTTGGTTTTTGTCATAAATATATGTCAATTGAGTTTTTTTAATTTTTATTAAATTTTTACAGTGTATTTGACCAATTTTTGATAAACCTATTACACAAGTTTGTATCATTTAATACTGATTTTTTTTCCTGATTTTGAACTTTTGATTATCGCATCAAATATTTTTAAAGACTGTAAACCATCTTCACCTGTCACTTTCGGTTTTGCTTTTCCTGATACAACATCACACAAATGATTAATTTGATTAATTAGTGTAAAACGGCTTAATCTGATATTCATATCTTTGTGATACATTGGTTTCCACCAACTACGTTCACCTTTATTATACCAATGTTTTAGATTCGGAAACTGGATAGAACCTTTGGTTCCTCCAATATAATAGGCCGATTGATTAGTTACAGGGTATGCAGGGTTTTCACCAGCGGTTAATTCATAACTCCAAGGCCCAACTATGGTGTCAGAGACACTTAGTGTACATAGTGCACCTGATTTAAAAATAAAATTAACGACAGCTGTATCTTCAACCTCATACTTTCTTATTAGATTTGATGTTGAAGATTGCACAGATTTAACAGGCCCTAAAAGATAGCAAATAAGATCAATATCATGAACTAAATTTATTCCCAAAGGTCCACCACCTTTTTTTATTCTCCATTTTTCTTTATACCAATCTTTATTTTTATAAAGCCAACACATTACATTTCCTGCAACAATTTTTCCAAACTTTCCAGAGTCAATTTTTTGCTTTACACTTGTGACAATTGAATTGTGTCTCCTATGATAACCAATTAATAAGTGGGTTTTATTTTTTTTTGAACTTTTAATTATTTTTTCAGCTTTTTTTATATTATCTGAAATAGGTTTCTCTAATAAAACTGGAATTTTAGCATTTAAAAAACTTATAGTGTGTTTTTCGTGAAATTGATTTGGAGTTGCCACGATAACCGCATCAGGCTTGTTATTTTTTAATAAATGTTTTGATGAATTGTAGAATGGAACTTTAAATTTTTTAGCATGTACCTCTGATTTTATATTTAAATCAACAATAGAGTGTAATTTAGCCTTTTTAGAAAGATTAACTGCCTGTAAATGTTGACTGCCCATCAGTCCAATACCAACAACTGCTATTTTTATTTTTTTTTTCAAATTAATATTTAATCTTAAATTTAAAGTTATTCTGTCTATATCCATCTTTCATGACTTCAAGGTAATACTTTGCAGGTTTTAATAAGGGAGTTTTTGTCTTCATAAAATAATACATTACATTCTTTCCTTTTTTTTTAAAAAATTTTTTTATATATAACTTAGGATAGTCTTCGTATCTATCTAATTTTTTTTCAGTTATTTTATCTATTTCATAAATAATACCATTAACTTTTGAACCTTTTTTCCTTTGTATATCTGGTACTCTATATTTTGATCTAAAAACTAATTCGAAATCTTTTAAAATATGCTTACTTAAATACCTGGAATATTTATATTTTTTTAAAAAAATTTTCTTATTAAGATTTGTACCGTAAGCAAAATATAAAATTTTATTGATATTTTTCATTTAAAAATTTTATTGGAAATTTGAACTTGGTCTGGATGAATACAGGCTTTGCCACCAAAACCCAATTTTTTTACTAAATTGCATGATGCTTCGAATCCATTTAAATCTTTAAAATTTAAGTAAGATGTATCTATTGGACTCTTAATATTCTTAGATTTATTTACTATATTTTTTCTAAATTCCAATATTTCTTTTTCATCTTCTGAAATTTTAAGATTTATTGATTTAGCTAAATCATGAGAACCAAAAGAAATAATCTTAACTCGTTCTGAAAAAGAGCAAATTTCTTCAAGATTAGCTAGACCGTTTATATTTTCTAATATTGGTATTACGTCAGTTTTCAATTTCTCAGTTTTTTTTAATAATGTATCTATCTCAATTAATTGTTTTTTTGTTTCTGTAAACGGAAGAAATATTCCAGGGAATTTTTCTTCTGTTACAAATTCTAAATCAGAATTCTTATTTATCCTTATATATGTTTGATTTTTATTAACATTGCATTCCTTTATTATTTTTTTAGCTTGATCTTTCTGATCTTCAGGAACGGTTGACTCTAAGTCAAGAACTATTAAATCTGAATCTAATGTATATGCTTTTTTAATTTTTTTTTCTTCATGTCCTGGAACAAATAAAACAGATCTATATTTCATATTTACTTAATTTATTATAATCCAGGTCAATACCTAAACCTGGTCCTGAAGGTAATTTATATTTCCCATTTAATGCTCTTTTGAAATTAGGGTAAAATTCTTGATCGATATCTAAATAGAACCTCTCAATATAGGTATCTTTTTCCATTAATGCAGCTAATTGAAGTGTAGCTAAAAAACCAGGTCCAAAATAAGCAGTATGTGGCATTACAGAGATATCATTTTTTTCTGCATGCTGAATTATTTTGAACATCTCGTAAATACCACCAACTTTTATTACAGAAGGTTGAACAAAAGTAACTGCTTTTTGTTTAATCATTGATTTAAACTCAAATTCTGTACATGCATTCTCTCCACAAGCTATAGGTATCCCTAATTCTTTGTTTAATTTTGCGAGAGTTTCATAATCTTCTGGTGGGTAAATAGGTTCTTCTAACCAAGTGAGTTTCATGCTTTTTAAAAAATCTTTTTTGGATAATGTTTCTTCATAAGTCCAAGGACAATTAGTATCTAACATTAAAGGAAGATTACCTGTTCCTTTTCTTCCAGCTTCAATACAATCATTTTCTATTTCATGAAGTTTTATAGCTTGGTAACCATCATCTAATGATTGCTTACATTTTTGCTCTATTATTTTTGGATCACCATATCTAAAAAGACTTGAATAGGCTTTAAATAGATCTTTATTTTTTTTTCCTAACAATTCATGAATTGGCTTATTTTTTTCTTTGCCTAAAGCATCCCATAATGCAATTTCAACACCAGATATTGCAAACATTGTTATTCCGTATCTACCAAATAAGTGCAAAGATTTTTGAAGAGTTAAAAGAAGATCTGGTATATTACTCATATCTTTTCCTACAATTAAAGGAGCCACCATTTCTTCGATTGCAATTTTTACTGCTTTCCAACTTGTATAACCAAAGGCTTCACCCCAACCAGTGATACCTTTATCTGTTTCAATTTTTACTAAGTTAAATTCTAAACTTTTCCATTCTTTTCCATGAAAAATTACCTTATTTCCTCCATGGCTAAACGGCATGCTCAAAGTGATTGCTTTGATTGATTTAACTTTCATATCAATTCCAAATAAGATCTATTAATTTTTGAGGTTTCCAGCTTATAGCAAACCCGTTAGTTTGAATTATTCTATTATTCTTCCAGTCTAATAATGAAAGCCTTAAACCGTGTCCCCGCATCTGAACGAGATCTTTTACGCCATATCCATTTAGCCAAAACTGCATAGCATAATTAGGTGCAAACTTTTTAAAAGTTTTTGGAGCTTTATTAAATGAATCTCTTAAAAATTTACCCTCACATTTATTGGGATCATTAAGTAAAGACATTGTATAAACTCCAAATCTCATCCAATCCTCTCTTGAAAGGTAAAAACTTGAAGAACCTATACCGTTGCCTTTTTTATCTAGTAAAAGTTTTGACTTATTTGAGAAGCCAGCAGGTTCAACTATATTTTTTTCGAACCACTTTTTGAAACCCTTTTTTCCTTTCAAGATATTAAATAGATCTAGCATTATTAAATCAGTATTAATATTGTGATATCTAAATTTATTTTCGCCTGGTGATTCTAAATCGCTTCGATATTTATTAGCTTTTGTTAGTATATCAATTTTCTTTCTGTGTATCTCATTTAATTCATAACCAACTATGTATTCGTCACGGGCCATCATATTCAATGATTGAAGAACAGTAATATTTCCGTAGTAAGAATCTTTTAATTCTTTTGTATAGAATGAATGATTTTTATTAAGATCAATTCTATTTTGACATTTTAAAGTTGCTACCACAACACCAACAATTGATTTAGATCTACTTTCTCCGTTTATAGGTTTACTATTATCAACATAGTCCCTTTTCCAATCATAAATTAGTTCACCGTTTTCGTAGACCATTAAACTCATAATGTCTCGATTATTTACAAAATCGAAAATATTTTTAGGTAAGCTATTTATATTTTTTTTAATCTTAGATGGATTTTTAGATTTATTAAAATTAAGAGATTTTAGTCCACCATTTGATTTATAATCCCTATTCATTAAAGTGGCTTTTCTATACCATCCATAAGCCCAATCAGCGTGAGCTCTACTGCATTTTTCGCAATTATCTTTTGGATAAGATACGTTAGGAAATTTTTTATTCCATTCTTTTTTACTTACTTCAGCAGAATAAGTAGGTGTGTAAAACAATATGATTAATAAAAAAAAAATTTTTTTCATTATCTAAATTTTTTGAAATTTGGTTTTCTTTTTTCTAGAAAGGCTTTAGCGCCTTCTGCCTGTTCTCCAGTTTTAAAATAATCAGGAGCAACTTCTTCAACCATACCTTTTTGAGTAATTTTTAAAATTTCTTCAAACTGTTTTCGAAAACTAGCTTTTAATATTTTCAAACAAGTTGGTGCAGCTTTTAATATTTCATCGCCATACTTTTTAACTTCCTCGTCTAATTTATCTTTTTTTACTACTGAATTTACTAAGCCCCAATTCATCATCTCTTTTGCTGAGTACCTTTTACAAGTCATCCACATCTCTCTTGCACGTTTATGTCCTAAAATATTAGCAGAATGGGCAACGATAGCTCCTCCCGCAGGAGAACCAACTCGGGGACCATTTTGTCCAAATATAGAATTCTCACTTGCTATAGTTAAATCACAAAAATAAGCCATATGATTTCCACCACCAATCGCGTATCCATCAACTTTAGCTATGATTGGTTTACTACATTTTGTTAAGTGAATGTGAAATTCATATTCATGATCTTGAAATTCTTTAGAGCTTTCCCAATTCATATCTCCACCTGAACAAAATGCTCTATCTCCTGCACCTGATAAAACTATTACTCCAACTTCTTTATCTTTTTCTGCAGCGTCAAGAGCTGTCTTAAGTTCTTGAAGAGTTACTGGTGTAAAAGCATTTAATACTTTAGGTCTATTTATAGTGACATAGGCATAGTCACCTTTAACTTCATAAAGTATATCTTTAAATTGCATATTCTTTAATCTCCTCTACAGACTCTGGATTCAATAAAGTTGAGATATCACCAGGGTCCTCTTTTATTAAACAAGACTTAATAACTCTTCTCATTATTTTCATATTTCTAGTCTTAGGTAAATCTTTTAAAAAAATTACTCTATCAGGTTTAAAGGATTTTCCTAAATCTTTAGTTATTAAATCAATAAAGAGACTCTCTTTAAGGTTTTTTTCACTTTCTAATGGCACAATCGAGAGAATGATTTTAGATCCTTTATTTTCATCTGGTATTCCAACCGCAGCAACTTCTTTTACTTTTCCACTTTTCACAACTACGCTCTCTATCTCTGAGGGTCCGATTCTTTTTCCAGAAACTTTAATAGTGTCATCAGATCTTCCGTGTAGATACCAATGGCCATCTTTGTCTTTACTTGCAAGATCGCCATGCACCCATATGCCATTTATAACTTTCCAATAATTTTCTAAATATCTTTTATCATCGTCCCAAAGACTTTTTGTAAGACCAATTGAAGATTTTCTCATAACTAACTCACCTAATTGATCTTGAGTTACTTTCTTGCCGTTATAGTCCACAATATCAGCACTCATACCTGGGATCGGAGCATTGAATGACCCAACTTTGAAAGGTCTATGCAAGCAACAGTGCAAAATTGATCCAGAAACTTCTGTTCCTCCAGCCGAATTCATAATCGGTACTTTAGATTTACCAATAAATTCAAATAACCATTTCCAAGGTTTTTCTGTCCAAGGTTCACCGCCAGTACATATAATTCTTAATGAACTTAAATCTAAATTTTCAAAAAGTTTTTTGTCTTTGATCATTTGATTTCTTATCAGCGCAGGAGATAATTCTGTCCATGAAACTTTATATTTTGCAATAAGTTTCCAAAATCTAATTTCATCAGGAAAATCTGGTACACCCTCAGCAATTACCATTTGGCTACCATGCAAAGAGGCAATGGTTGCTGATTTTGATCCAACCATCCAGCCCATGTCAGCCATACACAAATGCACATCTGATTGTTTAAAATCAGCAAGTATGCCCTCGTCGAAGGCCATTTTAGTTACCAAACCAATATGAGTATAAACACATCCTTTAGGTTTTCCTGTTGTGCCAGATGTGAAATGAATTATAGCTGGATCTTCTGCATTCATTTCCTCTGTTTTAAGATTGTCAGAAACATTATCAAAATTTTCCCAATTGAAAATCTTTTTTCCTTTATCTTTTCCTAGTAAAAAAATCTTTTCTAAAGTTTTCACCTGACCTAAATCTTCTTTTATTTGGTCGAACATTCTAATTTCTTTAGCTTTTCGAAAAGTTTTTTCTACCGTAAAAATTCCTTTTGCTTTTGCTATTTTAAGTCTTTCAACAACGGCTTTAGAACCATACCCAGAGAAAAGAGGTAGAACTATACATCCAATTTTTAAGATAGCAAAGTAAGCTATATAGGTTTCAATAAATTGAGGCATATATAATGCGATAACATCACCTTTTTTAAAACCATTGATCCTCAAGGTATTCCCAACTTTTGATATTTCCTTATCAAAATCTAGATAAGTTATTGTGCTTTCTTTTCCATCTTCTCTTTCTGCATAAATAAATATTTTCTTAAAAAAATCTTTTCCTTTATGCCGATCAATACAATTTTGAACAATATTAGTTTTTCCGCCTACACACCATTTTGTCCATGGAACACCTTTGCTTTCATCCATAATTTTTGTGTAAGGTTTATAAAAATTTAATTGAGAAAATTTGATAACATTGTCCCAAAGCCAACCCGGTTCCTTTAAGCTTTTACTTTCAAGTTCATCATAATTTTTTAACTCACAAAACTTTATAAATTTAGAGAGTTTTGAGTTATCTATGAGATCTTTAGTTGGTTTCCAAATTATTTCTTTAGACACAGGTCTAGAGGTAATTTCCTTCTTTAATTTTAATTATATTATACATGAGATCGTTTAACGGTGTTTTAACACCATGTTTTTTCCCAATTTTTGAAACAGCACCACTTATGAAATCGATTTCTGTTTTTCTACTTTTTAACACATCAAAAGCCATTGAAGATTTATTAGTTTGTCTTGAGTCAACTATTCTATTAAACATTTCAAGACAGTCATTTTCACTCACTTCAACTCCATCAGCTTTAGCAACCTCTCTAGTTTCTAAAATAATATTCTTACCAAGATTTCTTGATATTTTTTGATTTTTGTTTGAAATATATAAATCAGTATGGTGAAGATCAAATATAGCAGATAAAGGACCTATTGCAGTTAATGCAAATAATTTCATCCATTTTCTTCTTTTTATATTTTCCTCAGCAATTGTCTCTAAACCGTAAGCAGTAAAAGTTTCAGCTAAATCTTTAACTCTTTGACTGTGACCACCATCGTACTCTCCAATCCATGACGGTAAGCTAGCGTGATTTTGAATGATTCCAGGCCCTTGAATACTTGAGGCTTGAGTGGTTGAACCTCCTAAAACTTTTTCTTTACCTGCAATTTTTTGCATTATTTCTTCATGTCCAATTCCATTTTGAAAAGACATTAGCATTGTATTATCTCCAATAATATTTTTTGAATTAGTTAATGCTTGCTCTAGAGCTGTGGCTTTACACATTATTATGATTGCATCTACTGGCTTTAAAGTTTTTGGATCAGTCGTTGCTTTAATTTTAATAATTCTATCTCCACCGTGTCCCATCATTTTTAAACCTTTGTTATTAATCTCATCAACGTGTTCTTTCCAAACATCTATAAGAACTACATCAAGACTCTTTTCTGAGAGAAGACCACCAAACAAACAACCCATTGCACCTGCACCAAGCACAGCTACCTTTGTATCTTTTTTTATCATTATGCTTTCATTTTAACTTGAACACCGAAGAAACCTGTCGGTTTGATCATTAAGACGATTATCATTAATAAAAACGCATATAAATCTTTGTGACTACCTGAAATATAAAAAGAAGATGCAGTTTCAAATAATCCTACTGTAAACCCTCCTACAATTGCTCCAGGCAGATTCCCAAATCCACCCACTACTGCAGCTGCAAAAGCTTTCATTAATATTATATAGCCCATAAAAACAACTACCTGATAAGTAGGTCCAACTAAAGTCCCACCAATTCCTGCGATTGCACAAGCGATACCAAAAATAATTGAAATGTATAGCGGTACATTGATACCAACTAAATTTGAAACTTCTTTTGAAAATGCTACGGCTCTTATTCCTAACCCCATCTTTGTTTTATTTAAAAAGAACCACAATCCAGCAGAAATTGAGAGACCTACGACCAACATCCAAAGATAAGTCATTGGCAATGTAATATTAGCAATGTTTAGTGGTAGCCCCAAATCAACAGGAAAAGGTTTAGCTACTGGGTTCCATATTATATATGCAAAATTAATCAATACTACTGAAAGTCCAAATCCACAAATAATAATACCCATTCCAGCAACTGTATAACCACCTCCTTTTTTTGTGAGAGGTCTTAAAAAAACTCTTTCAATTAAAACTCCGAATAATCCCATAGACACAAAAGCAATGAATAAACAAACTACATAAACAACCCAACCATAACTTTCAGGAAAAACCTCATATATCCAGTCCACATCGAGTAGGTGAAATGTTGTTAGTCCCATGAACGCACCTATCATAAAAAATTCACCGTGAGAAAAGTTTACAACGTCCAATCCAGTATAGATAAGAGATATACCCAAAGCCACTAAGCCGTAAATTATTCCTACTGAAATACCAATTGTTAATACACCTTTTAGAGACTCAATATTCATATCAGGCGAAGATGCACACCAGGCAATATAAATTAAAAAGAAAATTGTGAAAATTATATTTTCTCCTCTTTTACCAAGCTTTAAAATATTAATTTTTGATAAAAAATTAGACATTGGCTCTAGTTCCTCCTAGATAAGACTCTTCAACACTTTTATCATTTATTAATTTTTTAGCTTCTCCCTCGACATTAATTACTCCATCCTTAATTACATATCCGTAATCTGAAAGGAGTAATGCCATTCTCACATTTTGTTCTACCACAAGAACTGTAAGCCCGTCTTTTCTAATTCTGTTTATATTTTTAAAAATATCTATCACTATTTGTGGTGCTAGAGCAGCGCTTGGCTCATCAAGCATTATCATTTTAGGATTTGACATCAGGCCTCTACCTATACATAACATTTGTAGTTCCCCACCTGATAAAGTAGCTGCTAATTGAGTTTTTCTTTCATTAAGTCTTGGAAAATATTCAAAAACTTTTTCTAAATTATCATTTAATTTCTGTTTTGACTTTAAAACAAAACCCCCTAAACGAAGATTTTCCATAACAGTCATTGCTGGAAAAACATCTTTTCCCTGAGTTACTTGAACTAATCCTCTTTGAACAATAAGATGAGGAGCTAAGTTTTGAATTGGTTCACCGTCAAATTCTATTGTGCCTTTCCATGTTCTTATGAGACCTGAAACAGCTTTAAGAATTGTTGACTTTCCTGTACCGTTTCCGCCTAACAATGCAACTACTGATTGAGCGTCAACCTTCATATTCGCCCCATTTAAAATTTGTACTGTGCCATAACCAGAGATTAAATTTTCAATTTTTAGCATTTTTTCGGCGTATTTTGTTGACTTAAAAATTTATATTTTATTAAATACATTTAATTAAATTAAATCTTCGTCGTCAATGAAAAACGCCGAAGATAAGAATATCGATATAAAAATGGGGGAAATATGAAAAAAATAAAAGTCCTATCATCAAGTATCGTTCTTTCTTTAGGTCTACTAATTACATCTTATGCAGAAGCTGCAACGATTAAAATCGGTGTGTCTTTTAGAATGCTGTCTGATGTTGGTTACAAACACGGTGAGTTGATCACTGACACTGTAGCTGAGTGGAATAAAAAAGGGACAATCAATGGTCAAAAAATTGATCTTACTTTATACAATGATGAGTGTAAGTCTGAAAAAGGTGTAGCAAATGCTACTAAACTTGCTTATCAAGATAAAGTACATGTTATAATCGGATCTAGTTGTAGTTCAGTTACTTTACCAATGGTACCAGTAACAGAAAAAGCAAAAGTTCCACAAATCATTCCACACTCTACAAATGCTGACATTACTAAAAAAGGTAGTGAATACATTTTCAGAGTGCCTGTATCATCGAGATTTTACAAAATTGTACAGGGTAAATATACAGCAGAGAACCAAGGTACTAAGATAGCTTATATTTATGGTCCGGACGCTGCAGGTAAAGATTTTGCTTTATCAATGCAAGCTTACATGAAAGAAAATTATGGAGTTGATCCTCTATATTCTGTTCAGTCTGGTGAAAAAGAAACTGACTTTAGAAGTTATTTAACTAAAGCTAAAGCAACTAATCCAGAGGTTCTTGTAATCTCTGCTCTTATGGACGAAACGGTTCGTGGTTTAGTGCAGTCCTATGAAGTAGGAATACCTAAAAAAGTTCATAGAGTAACAGCATCAATTGGTTCGAAGGTAGAGATACCAACTAATGCGGGATCTGCTGCTAAAGGAGTCACTTATGCGGCAGCATTTGCAGCATCTGACAAAAGACCAGTGGCACAAAAATTTGTGAAGATGGTAAAAAACAAATACGGTGTAGTGCCAGGTCATGACTTCTCTCAAATGCAAGACTTATTAGACATTTTAGAAATAGCTTTGAAAAAAGTAAATTTCTCAGGTGATCTTGCAGCTGACAGAAACGCAGTTAGAGATGCAATAGCAAGCACTAAAGACTTTAAAGGTTTAGCTTCTGGTCCAATTAATTTTTGTGGCCCAGGAACACCACAGTGTAGAGATGGTAACAGAACTCCTGTTATGATCGAATACACAAGAGGTGGAAAAAACTTTAAAACAAAAGTAGCGGGTAAAGTCACATTTAACCCTACTGACGGTCTATAAAATCAAATTTCCTTGAGCGGCTTACTAAAGCCGCTCATTGAAAAGTTAAAATTCCTTATGTTAAAAATTAAAAAACTGAAAAAAATTAAAACTAGATTTCCAGTGATGCTAGCTGAAAAAGCTCTTAACTCAAAACAATGTGAAGATTTAATTAATGAAATAAAAAATTCTAGTTCATTCGATGATATGATAATGGGCGGAAGAAGCAGAATAAACAAAGGATCAAAAAATTTTAAGCGATACATTAAAAAATCTAAGATATCT
>CACGLI010000013.1 GCA_902573865.1 uncultured Pelagibacteraceae bacterium | reverse complement strand
GCTATTTGATCAATAATACCGTCTCATCTGTTTTCATGTTTACCTCAATTTTCTCTTTGGCGGATTATTTAAAAGGAAAAATTTTAACAGGATTTCCGTGGAATCTATGGTCTTATAGTTTTCATTGGTTTGAAGAGTTAATTCAAATTACCAATATAACAGGAATATATGCCTTTAATTTTTTATCAATATTTATATTTGTTTTTCCTGTTACAATTATTTTAAAGAAATCTTCAATTTTAAAACTTTCTATTCCTTATTTACTATTAATTTTCTCACTTTATATCTACGGAAACTTTATACTCAACACAAGCAAAGAAGAGATAGCTAGAGTTTCAAAAAATAATGAGGTGAATTTTAAGATAATATCTCCAAGCTTCGATATTAATTATGGTTTGACCGATGCGGATGTAGAAAAATTACTTAAAAAAATAATTAAGTTTAGTGAACCAAACAAGAATGAGAAAACAATTTTTGTTTGGCCGGAAGGTGTATTTGCAGGTTATTACTACAGAGATCTTGTAAAATTTAAAGGTTTGATACAAAAAAACTTTTCATCAAAACATAACATTGTTTTTGGCTCTAATACTTTTGATGAAAAACAAGAAAAAACTTTTAATAGCCTGATAGTTATTGATAGGAATTTTAACAAACTTTATCAGTACAATAAGATAAGACTTGTCCCTTTTGGTGAATTTTTGCCTGTCGAAAATATTTTAAAAAAAATGGGATTAAAAAAAATTACAGAGGGTTACGGATCCTTTTCCAGAGGATCAATTTCTCAAAACTTTTTATATGATAGATATAATATATTACCTGTAATATGTTATGAATTAATATTTCCAGAAATCTTCCAGAGATCAAACAAAAAAACCAATATAATTTTAAATATTTCTGAAGACGGATGGTTTGGAGATAGCATTGGGCCTTCACAACATTTCGTTAAAGCTAAATTTAGAGCAATAGAAAATAATAGTTTCTTAATAAGATCTGCGAATAGAGGCTATAGTGCATTTATAAACAACAAAGGCCAGGTAATTAAAATATTGGATCCAAATGAACCAGGAAATATTGAATTAAAAATTCCCATACTTAATAACAATTATAAAAACAGAAATGATTTGATATTTTTTATACTTTTAATTACAAATTTAGCTATCTTTAAAATATTTAGAAATGAGTAAACACACTTATTTATTTACTAGCGAATCTGTATCCGAGGGACATCCGGACAAAGTTTGTGATAAAATATCTGATATGATAGTAGATACTTATATTTCTAAAGATCCCTATTCAAGAGTTGCCTGTGAGACTTTAACAACAACTAATCGGGTAGTTTTGGCTGGTGAGGTAAGAGGTCCTGAAATCGATAAAGAGTTAATTGTAAGTAAAGTCAGAGACTGCATAAAGGAAATAGGTTACGATCAAAAAGGATTTAGTTATAAAACTGCTAATATTGAGGTGCACCTTCACAAACAATCAGCAGATATAGCAATGGGAGTTGACTCTAATGACAAAAAGGATGAGGGAGCAGGAGACCAGGGAATAATGTTTGGTTATGCTTGTAAAGAAACAGAAGATTTAATGCCAGCCCCTATTCATTTTTCCCATAAAATTTTAAGATTGATGGCCGAAGATAGAAAAACTGGAAAACTAATTGGAATCGAACCGGACTCAAAAAGTCAAGTTACAATGTTGTATGAGAATGGAATTCCAAAAGATGTTACATCTATAGTAATATCCACGCAGCATTCTGAGGCCGTCAATCAAAAAAAAGTTAAAGAGTTAGTACTTCCTTATATTCAAAAGTCTATTCCTAAAAATTTACTGAGCGGTTTAAAAGAAAATAATATTTATATAAATCCTACAGGTCAGTTTATAATAGGAGGTCCAGACGGTGATACAGGCTTAACTGGGCGAAAAATAATAGTCGACACTTATGGTGGTGCGTCCCCTCATGGTGGAGGTGCGTTTTCCGGAAAAGACCCAACCAAGGTTGATCGATCAGCAGCGTATGTTGCAAGATATATAGCAAAAAATATTGTTGCAGCTGGTGTTTCCAAAAAGTGTTTAATCCAATTATCTTATGCTATAGGGGTCTCTAAACCTCTATCAATATTTCTTAAGTTATCTGAAGAAGATGAAGATAAAACTCATGAACTTATTAAAATAATAAAGAATAATTTTGATTTATCTCCACGAGGAATTAGGGAGCTTCTTGGTCTTAACAAGCCTATTTATGAGATAACAGCTGCATACGGACATTTTGGTAGAAAAAGTAATGAAAAAGGTGAATTTTCATGGGAAAAAACCGACAAAACAAATATATTTAAACTGTGATCTTGAAAAAATCCTCATAATTTACTAAAAAGACTAATTATTGCTAGTAATTTCAAAATGGGCTTTTGCCCATTTTTTTTTGGAGAAACGAAATGTTAAATAGAGGACTAGATAAATTAGAATTGCTACGAATTGTAGACGCTGTGGCTAATGAAAAATCTATAGATAAAGAATTGGTTATAAGTTCTATGGAAAGCGCTATTCAAAAAGCAGCTCTAACAAAATTTGGTAATGAGAATGATATTTTAGTAAAAATTAATCGTGAAAACGGAGAAATTTCAATACAAAAAGTTTTAGAGGTGGTAGAAAGTGTTGAGGATTCCAGTAGACAAATATCAATAGACCAAGCCAATAAAGTTAGCAAAGGGGATGAAAAAATAAGTGTTGGCTCAAAGATATACGAAGAATTACCACAGATTGATTTTAGTAGAATAGCTGCACAAAGTGCAAAACAAGTTATTAATTCAAAGGTAAGAGAGGCTGAAAGAAATAGACAGTTCGATGACTTTAAAGACAAACAAGGTCAAATATTAAGTGGGATTATTAAAAGATTAGAATATGGTAATGCAATTATAGATTTAGGTAGAGCGGAGGGTGTAATAAAAAAAGATGAATTGATTCCAAGAGAAATTCTTAAAACAGGTGATAGAGTGAAAGCATATTGCTATGAGGTTAAACAAGGTTGCAGTAAAATTATTTTGTCTAGGTTATTTAAAACAAAAAAAAGGGGTTATTTAGGTGTAACAAAATTTAATCTATTAACTAGACCTTTTTCTGATTTAGTAGCTTTGGGTGGTATTAAAATTACAAATATCAGAAAATTACAAATGCTTAAAATCTCAGGTTTCGCCTCTGAAAGTGAGTTAAAAAAACAATCAATAAAATAAAAAAAAGCCGGCAACTTTCATTACCGGCTTTAATTTTTTAAGTAAATTTATTGCTTAGTATGCAACACCAATACTTAATGTAGTTGCAGTACTATTTGTACTTGCAGTGTACGCATCCTGATCTACTTCTGAATCTGCATACTTAATTGATAATCCACCAATTGTGTAAGCAACAGAAATTGTGTCAGCTTTTAGCGTTTTTGAGTTCGTACCTGAACCACCTACTGAAGCAACTCCTTCAATTCCACCAATAGATTTTCTTAGAGATTCTGTCTCTTGGTAAGAAATGCTTAAGTTGTCATTTACAGCAAATGCAGCACCAACGTTTGTGTTTCTTGCGTAAATTATGTCACCAGTAGTTCTTGAAGTTCCGTCTTCTCCGTAAAGAACACCAGACTTCTGAAGACCAACTGATAATGGTCCGTATGCATACGTTACAGCAACTAACGCTGACTCAGGGTCAGATCTAGTTGACTCTAACGATTCTACTTTACCATAACCTACTTTTACAGCAGATCCATCAATACCTAACATACCTAGTGGGTCAGCTGATAAAACGATTTCTTCAACTGCACCGTATTCGCCGTTAGCTGTTCCTGATGGTGATCCATCATCTGAACCATCACCTGAACCGTATCGTGGAGTGTACATAGCATCAACGCCAACACCATAAAATGTGTTACCATATCTTAGTGCCATTGCGCCGTTACCAGAAAATTTAGATACGTCAATGTATGATGTTCCAGTTACACCGTATTCTGCTTCTTCAAATGCAGTTGGTACGATGTTGTCGTTAGCGTCTAATGGTGCACCAGTAGATGTTACTGCTAGTGTTCCGTAAGGAGTTGAGAATACAAGTTCTTCATCATCGAACGTCGTTGCGTCGATAGTCATTTTGTATGCTACTCCGATACCGTTGTCTAATTCAGTAGATCCAGTTATGTCCATTTCGTTTTCTAAACCGATTGGGTTACCTGTTTCACCATCAACCTTTGTTAGTGCAACTTCCATTGAACCGCTTAAAGTCATTTCACCTGCATTAACGTTTGCGAAAACTAAAGAACTTGCTACTAAAGCAAACAACATGTTTTTTATTGTTCTCATGTTTATCCTTTTGTTGTGTTAATTTATAAGTTAACGAGCTTTTTTATAATTTTTGGAGGGAATTGAGCAAAAAATACCGATTTTATGTGGTTTTTTTAGTTAACTGTGGTAAATTTACAACATATTTGCCCTAAAAAAGTGTGAATATTCAACGATTTTAATTTAATAGTTATGAATAGCTTAAAATTATGAAACTTTTAAAAATTATTTTTATATCTCTGTTCTTCCTGACTTCATGTAAAGCTTTAAAACCTAAATGGGTTGATACAAGAAAAGTTCCTGTTAATGCAAAAGAAAGAGCCTTAAAAAATATAGAGGAAGGCAAAGGTGTAAGTTTAGGTGGTATTACTCGAGGGAAAACACAATACGAATTTAGTACATCCAATCCTATGTGGAGGGCCTCATTAGAAATTTTAGATTTTTTACCACTAGCAACTGTAGATTATTCTGGTGGAGTGATAATTACCGATTGGTATAATGATAATGCAACTAATGACTCTATAAAAATTACATTAAGATTTCTTTCAAATGAAATCAGATCAGATAGTCTTAAAGTTATTGTGCATAAAAAAAAATGTTCTGCTAATCAGAATTGTAGAGTAGATAAAATCAAATCAAAAATTGAAGAAGAGCTTTTGGCGTCTATACTTAAGAGTGCGGCTTTAATGAAAAAATCCGATAAGAAATAAAAAAAAATGGATAGAGTTAATTTTTCATTAATTGAAAAAAAATGGACTCCAATCCTAGAAAAAAAAAATTTATATAATAAAAGTTACAGTAAAAAGTTTTACTGTTTGGAAATGTTCCCATATCCTTCGGGCAAAATCCATATGGGGCATGTTAGAAATTACACAATTGGTGATGTAATAGCGAGATTCAAATTTATGAACGGTTATAATGTATTACATCCTATGGGATGGGATGCTTTTGGATTACCTGCTGAAAATGCCGCAAAACTGAATAAGAATTAAAGAGAATGGAATTAATATTTTAAAACTATCATCATATGTTAAAGAATTTGATATCCAGTAATTGCCAAATAAAAAAAAGCCGAATCCAAAAAAATATCCTGATGAAAAACAATTTATCAAGAAAGGTTTCTTTCTATATTTACTTTTTGATTTTTTTTTAATGTTAAGTAAAATTAAATAGAATAGAGGAAAAAGTAAAAAATTTATGAATGTATAATTAAAAGGCGCAAAGCTTAAAACACTTAACGAGCCAATACAGAATGGAAAAAAAAATAAATTTAAAAATCTATTCCTGCCTATACTTTCCATATTTAACTAACAATATTGTAATATATTCTTTCTAGTTTTAACATTTTTTTGTGTTCTTTATCTTTTTTGTGTGTGTAACCTAAAAGATGTAAAAGGCCATGTATCCAAAGCTTATCAAAATTATTTATAAAATATTTTTTTTTTACTTTTTTAATATTAATTATAATGTCACCTAAATAAATTTTTTTATTTCTTGTAAATATTTTCGTTAAGGGCTTATCATTAAATGGGAAAGAGAGAATATCCGTACTTTTGTTTTTGCCTCTAAATTTACTATTCAATTTTTTAATTTCCTTAGTATTAGATAAAACTAGAGTTACAATAAATTTTTTTTTAGAAAGAAATTTAATATTTTTGTTTAAAAGTGTTACTTTTTTTTTAATTATATTTTCAGGTTTTCTTAAATAATATTTCCATGATTTTTCATTAATTTTTACATTAATCTTCATCAGAGGATTTTTTATTATACGCTTGTATGATTTTAGAAACCAATGGATGTCTTACAACATCCGTATGATCAAATTCTATAATTTGAATACCTTTTATATCTTTCAAAATTTTAACTGACTTTTTTAATCCTGAATTTGATTTATTAATTAAATCAATTTGAGATGGATCACCATTAACAACAAGGCGTGAATTTTCACCAATTCTTGTAAGGAACATCTTTATTTGAGTGCTAGTAGCGTTTTGGGCCTCATCTAAAATAGCAAATGAGTTTTTAAGAGTTCTTCCTCTCATAAAGGCGAGAGGAGCAATTTCAATTTCCCCATTTTCAATTTTTTTATTTATTATTTCATAACCAAAGAGATCATAAAGCGCATCATATAAAGGTCTAAGATAAGGATCTACTTTTTCTTTCATGTCGCCAGGCAAAAATCCTAGTTTTTCTCCTGCCTCTACTGCTGGTCTTGATAAAATTACTTTTCCTATTTTTTTTTCCATAAGCATCGTAATTGCGACAGAAACTGCTAAAAAACTTTTTCCAGTACCTGCAGGACCTAACGCAAAAATAATATCATTATTCCTTAGGCTCTCTATATATTCAGATTGTCTCTTTGATCTAGAAATTACTGATTTTTTTGGCGTTTTTATTAATTGGTCTATCGAATGAACATTATTTTTATTCTTTAAATTGACCTCAGCTTTTACTGACAAATTAATATCTTCTTGATCAATAGATTTAGTAAGAAAATATTTGTTAGCTAAAAATTTTATTGCTTCAGAAAATTTGTCGATGGAGCCTTCTTTTCCCTTTGCTGTAATAGAGTTCCCTCGAGAAAAAATTTCAGTCCTAGTTAGGTTTTCAAGACTTTTAATATTTTGATTAAACTGACCTAAAATAGAAATTAAAAGATCTTTATTATCAATTCTGACATTTACAGTTTCTTTATCGATTTTTTTTATTGAATAGTTTTCTTTAATATTTCCAATGTTTGACATTATGCTGCAAATTCTCTTTTTTTTTCTCCACTTATTTTCTCTCCAAATAAAGTTTGATTGTTTATTTTGTTTATTTTAACTTCTGCTATTTTTCCAACTAAGTTGTTTTCGCTTTCGACTACAACCGAGTTAAAATATTCATCACGTCCAAAATATTTATTGGGTTCATTCATCTTGTTTTCAAATAAAGTTTTTACTTTACTCCCAATTAAGTTTTTTCTATAAGCAATTTTAATTTCATTAGAAATTTTTTGAAATTTAGCCAGTTTTTTTTTATTATCATCTAAGGTATTTAATTTGAAATTGTACGCAGGTGTACCTGGTCTTGCGCTATAAATAAATGAATATGTCTGAATAAATTTAACTTCCATTAATAAATCTAAACTTTCATTAAAATCCTTATCAGTTTCGCCAGGGTACCCTATTATAAAATCACTCGAGAATTCAATGTTAGCATTTATTTTTTTTAATTTCGAAACAATATTTAAATAAAAATCCTTATCGTGTTTTCTATTCATCAACTTAAGTAACTTATCTGAACCAGTTTGAACTGGTAAGTGTAAAAAGGGCATTAATTTTTTACTGTGGGAATAAATCTCAATTAAGTCGTTAGTCATGTCATTAGGATGAGAAGTTGTATACCTGATTCTTTTTAATTCGTCTATTTTTTCAAGTTCAAAAATTAAATCTGATAATTTTTTTTCTTTATAGTTATAAGCATTTACATTCTGTCCTAATAAAATTATTTCCTTAGCACCATTTTTCACAAGAGTTTGAGCCTCGGAAATTATATGATCCAAAGATCTAGAATTTTCAGGTCCCCTAGTATAAGGAACGACACAAAACTTACAAAATTTATCGCAACCCTCCTGGATTGTAATATAGGACGAAACTTTACTGTTCTCGTTTTTTACAACATTTAACTTGTCAAATTTTTCTATTACCTCAAAATCTGTTTCTTCAATTCTTTCCTTTTCTTTTATTTGATCTATAATTTTATTAATCTTATGATAAGACTGAGGACCTATGACTGCATCTATATACTTATCTCTTTCTAACAAAACTTCACCTTCGGCTTGAGCAACACAACCTGCAACAATTATTATCGGTTTTTTTTTATTTCTAAAATTTTTTTTAATTCTACCTATCTCATGAAAAACTTTTTCAGTGGCTTTTTCTCGGATATGACAAGTATTTATAATATAACAGTCTGAATTTTTATAATCTGTTGAATTAATAAAACCGTTATTTTTTGTCAAATCTCGTATTCGAGCACTGTCATACTCGTTCATTTGACATCCAAAGGTTTTTATAAAAATTTTCTCAGGCAATTTATTTTTTGATTTTTGAGCCATACAACTCAAGTTTGTGATCGACTAAATTATAGCCATGCTTTTTTGCAATTTTTTTTTGTAGCTCTTCAATGTCTTTGTCAACAAATTCTATTATCTCTCCACTATTGATATCTATTAAATGATTGTGATCATCGTTAATTTCGTACCTTGCTTTTCCAGCTTTAAAATCATGTTTAACCAAAATTCCCGCTTCCTCAAAAAGCTTTACAGTCCTATATACTGTTGCGATACTTATTTTTTCATCTACTTGCGTTACTCTTTTATGAAGCTCATCAACATCAGGGTGATCCTTGGAGCCATACTGTTCTTTAGACTCTGATAGAATTTTTGCTATAACTTTCCTTTGATCAGTAAGTCTAACACCTTTTTCTTTGCATTTATCCTCGATAATACTCATGTATTTATTTTAACTTAAATATATAGGTTTAATCAATTTATTTTCCAATAATTTTTTACTTAATAATCTGTTTAAATGATGGTCGGAAAACTCCTTCAAATCTTCATTTCTAAAACCATAAATTTTTATACCTTTGGCAATACCTATTCCTTTTGCTATTGAAATACTAATTCTTAGAGAAGAAAAGCTTCCAGGTCCAATATTGACCAAAATTGAAGTATTCCTGTCTAATTTAAGATCATGAGTTTTAATAAATTTAAACAGATCAGTAACTAAGTTGTCATTTTTATCATCTTTTTTTTGTATTTTTTTTGATATAAGCTTATCTTTTTTTTTAATAGCAATGTAATCATCTCTACCAATGATATTTAGTAAAACAAAATTTTTTATCTCATTTTGCATAATATTAATTTTCCTCCCAACAACCATTGTATCAGATAATAAACAGATTGTTGACTATGGCATAATAAGCTTGATGTACCACAGATTTGAAGAAAACAAATACCCATCTACCAATATTAAAATACAAGATTTTAAAACCCACTTAGATCTGATAGAGGAAAATAATCTCAAATTCGTAAATCCAAAAAATTTTTTGGACGAAATTAATAACAATAAAGGTCAGAGAAAAGTTTTATTAACAATTGATGATGGGTTTTCATCTTTTTACGAAAATGCTTGGCCAATTCTAAAAGATAAAAAGATTCCTTTTATTTTATTTGTTAGTACAAGAGAAGTTGGAAAAAAAGGATATATGTCCTGGGATCAAATAAGGGAAATAAACGAAAACGAATTTACAGAAATAGGAAATCATAGTCATACACATGAATATTTAATCGACTTTGACAAAAAAGAGATAAAAGAAGATATAGAGAAATCAATTCAAATTTTTAAAAAAGAATTAGGAAAAAATTCTGATTTTTTTTCTTATCCATTTGGTGAATTTAGTATTGAACTTAAAAATATAATAATCGATTTTGGTTTTAAGTACGCCTTAGGACAGCATTCAGGTGTAATAGATGATACTAAAAATTTATTTGAACTTCCAAGATTTCCGATAAACGAA
Organism: uncultured Pelagibacteraceae bacterium; assembly: GCA_902573865.1. Taxonomy (GTDB): domain Bacteria; phylum Pseudomonadota; class Alphaproteobacteria; order Pelagibacterales; family Pelagibacteraceae; genus Pelagilacustribacter. The sequence continues at coordinate 18,857 of CACGLI010000013.1, read as the reverse complement.
AAATACGGGGAAATAAAAAGATTTTCTACATTGTTAAAAACTTTACCTTTCAAGTATAAAAAATTAGAGCCTGAGGAAAAGTACATAACAAATTTAACAAATCCTCCAACGGTAACCATAGAATTTTTCGAAACAAAAAATCTAAAAAATATTAATTGTTTTTCGAACGAAGAAAATAAATGGAGAAACTCTTCAATTAAATTTTTAAACACTAATACTATCAAAATTGATTTAGCAGGAAAATTTATAACAGAACGTGGTAGAATTAACTGTTCGCTTAGAGAGGATAATGGTTTTTACCGATGGTTGGGTGTTCAATTTGTAATTGCTGAAAAATAAATTATAAATTTAATTCTTTTTTTACAACTGAATTTGTAAGTTGGACAGTCTCGAAATCTGAAAGATCATTCTGTTTAATAATCTGTTCAAGAATTTTTGTATATTCTTTTCCGGTTTGAGCGTACTTATCCAAAGTGTCGGTTAAATCTGTACCTTTTATTTTTCTATTTCTATTTCTTAACTTGCTTCTTTTTTCTCTAAAAGTTGAATAAACTTTGTGTGTATTAAGATTGTTTTTATAAGCTTTTACAGATGCTCTTAAAATAGGGAACCGGAGTATTTTGTGTGCTTGATTTTTTCCTTTGTTGAGAGGTTCAATACCTTGTCCCGTCCATGTCCATTGACCAAAAATAGCATTTCCTTCCAAAGCAAATCTTGAAGTTCCCCACCCGCTTTCTTTTGCAGCTTGGGCGAGCGCAATAGAAACTGGTATAATATCCATTCTTTTTTCCAACTCCTCTATATTAGAGTTTTTTACTTTATATTCTCGTAATTTTTGCCTTAGCCATGATTTTTCTTTATCAGTCGTCATCTTTTTGGAAGTAATTCTTTTTAATTTTGCCCTATCATTTAATATTTTATCATTTTCAGCTACGACAAGTGGCAATACGATTTTTATAAATGTTTCTTTTTTTAGTTGAACATCCTTAATCTCATCAAGATCTTTTGGAAATTGAGTGAAATATATCGGTTTTACTCTTTTTTGATATCTCACTTCTTTCAAATCATACTCAACATCTTCGAATAAACTGAGTACGGTCTCTGTTTTAAGATTTAGATTTGGCAAAATCAACTCTTTTACTTGACTCGGATCTTTTGACTTTTCTGTTTTAGGAGTCTTTTTTTCAGGAATTTTAGCTATCTCTTTTTTTTTACTCTTATCTTTTTCCTCTTTTTTAACAATAGTTTCTTTTTTTTTAATAATATCTTTCTTCTCTTTAGTTATTTTCTCCTTTTTTTCAACTACAAAATCATTACCTTTTGATTTATAATTTTCGATAACGGTATAGCCTACAGCTCCAATAACCAATATCACTACACCATATCCAATAGTTCCAATTATTTTTCCTGTTCTTCTCTCCTCAAATTTGGTCTCGTACATTGAACTAAAAAGACTTACGAAAATATCTGTTATAAAATTGTAACTAGTAGAAATTAGTTTTGGAATTATATTTAAAAAATTTAATCCAGCTGCACCGGCACCTTTCCATAAATTTATAAAAAAATTTGATATTCCTGAAGTTGTTCCATCGTAAATTCCTGAAGCACCTTTTCCTGTCTTTGAAACGATACGACCGAAACCTTTTGTTGTGCCGTCATAAAGATCCGTAACCCCTTTACCAGCTTTTGAAAGAGGTTTTGTAAAATTTTTTTCAAAGAAACCTACATTGAATTCTTTAGGAATCGGAACTTTGTTTTTCTTTAAAATGTGTTCTATTTGAGATGTAGTAAGGTTTTTTTTTCTTTTAATATAATTTTGAATTTCAGAAATTTTATAAATATGTGCTAGTTCTAAAAGTTTATCTCTATATGAAGGATTTCGTTTCATAAATTAAGCTGCCTCCACTGACTGAACTTCTTTAACATAATGTTTTAAAAGATTTTGGACACCCTGTTTAAGTGTCATTAATGAACTTGGACACCCTGAACAACTTCCTTGAAGCTCCAGTTTAACGATGCCGTTATCGTAAGATTTAAATTTTATATCTCCCCCGTCTTTTGCTACGGCCGGTCTTATTTTACTATCTAAAACTTCCTTGATTTGTTTAATTACATCATCATCATTTTTATTATTTTCAGCGCTCTTTAATTTTTTGTCTAATATCGGGCCATTATTTTTATTAAAATAATCATTCAAATATGAAATTACTGATGGTTTAAGCGCATCCCAAGATACCTTTTCATCTTTTTTAACAGTTATAAAATTTTGAGATAATAGAATTAATTCTACTCCATTTAAAGAAAGTAACTCTTTTACAAAAGAGTTATTGATTTTTTCTTTATCTTTTCTTTGAAACTCTTCAGCCCCAATAGATGAAATTGTTCTCTCTGTCATGAACTTTAAAGAATTAGGGTTAGGTGTTTTTTCAATTTGTATCATTTCTAAAGTTTATATTATACAAATCCAACTATTTCACGTATTTTTTTTAAGTTTTCCTCAGCTTTTAAATTGGCTTTTTCTTTGCCTTTTTTGATAACATCTCTAAGAAAAGTTTCGTCTTTTAATAGATTTTTAATTTTATTTCCTATTGGACTTACAGTCTCTATTAAAGTTTCAGACAATTTAGGTTTAAAATAAGAAAAATCTTTTCCGGCCATCTCTTTAAGAGTTTTCTCTATGTTTTCACCTTTAATATCAGAATAAATATTTAGCAAATTTAAAGCTTCTGGTCTTTCTTTTAAATCACCTAAATTGTCCGGTATAGGGTCTGAGTCAGTTTTTGCTTTTTTTATTTTTTTAACAATATCATCTGGATTATCTTTTAAGTTTATTCTCGAAAATTCTGAGTCTTCTGATTTACTCATTTTTTTTGTTCCATCTCTTAAACTCATAACTCTTGAAATATTCTTTGACAATAGTGCCTCTGGCAAAGGAAAAAATTCTTTTACATTAAAATCATTATTAAATTTTTGAGCAATGTCTCTTGCGAGTTCGAGGTGTTGTTTTTGATCAGCTCCTACGGGAACATGGGTCGCTTTATATAGTAATATATCAGCTGCCATTAAATTTGGGTAAATATATAATCCTACACTAGCTTTCTCTTTATCTTTTCCAGCTTTATCCTTAAATTGAGTCATTCTATTTAACCAGCCAACTCTCGAAACACAATTTAAAATCCAAGCCAGTTCAGAGTGACCTGCTACAGATGATTGGTTGAAAATTATATTTTTATTTTCATTTATTCCAGCTGCTAAAAATACAGCAGTAGTTTCCAATATATTTTTTTTTAATTTCTTAGGATCCTGAAACGTAGTAATCGCATGTAAGTCAACAACACAAAATATACATTCCATATTATTTTGCAGCGAAACAAAGTTTTTAATTGCTCCTAGATAATTTCCTAGATGTAAGTTTCCAGTTGGTTGCACTCCTGAAAATACTAAATTTTTTTTACTCATATTTAGTTTGTTTTATAATTTTTTATTTTTAAAATCCCAAGAAGATAACATATTATAAAGTATGTAGCAGCAGCTAAGAAAATAACAAGGAGTAAGTATAAAATTTTGATGTATGAATTGTAAACAAAGTTTTCACTTAAAAAATTAAGTAAAAATATTAATAGAATAGTCATTACAAATGTAGCAAAAATAATTTTGATTAGATTATTATAAGTATTTACCTCTATTACCAAATAATTTTTTGAGTTTAAAATGAATATATATATTAATACACCTGCCCAAGTAGATATAGATGTAGCTATTGGGATAATTAAAAATCCAACTTCTTTAAAATAAATTAAACTTATCGAAATGTTTATAATAACAACAAAGAATGAAATTTTGAAAGGTGTTGTAGTGTTGTCCCGGGCGAAAAACAAATTAGACATTATTTTGATCAATGAAAATGCAGGAACACCATAACCAAAATATTTTAATGCGCTTGCAGTTAATTTTATATTTTCTTCATTGAAGGAACCGTATCCAAATAATGAGTTTACAATTTCATTAGAAGCGAATATAAGCCCAATTCCTGCTGGTAAAGATAATAAAAGACAAAGTTCAATAGATTTGTTCTGTATCTTCGTAATTAATTTGATGCTCTTATTTTTTATTGCTTTTGCTAACACTGGCAAAGAAACAGTGCTTACAGCTATTCCTGCTATAGCAAGATTAATTTGGTAAACTCTGTCGGCATAGTACAGGTATGATACTGCACCAACTTGAAATGAGGCAATTATGGTTCCTACAAGAATATTTATTTGATTTATCCCAGATGAAAAAATACTTGGTAATAATTTTTTAAAAAAAAACTTTACTTGTATACTAATTTTTTTTTTTAACCTAAGATTTGGTTTATAATAATTTTTAACAACAATTATCAAAAACATTAATTGAAGAAAGCCAGCGAAAGTAACTCCATAAGATAAATTTTTTGCAAAGTCTAATTTAAAGTATGAAGAAATTAAAAGAACACAAATTAAAATCAAATTTAAGAAAATAGGTGCTCCAGCAGCAGCTGCAAACTTATTGTTTGAATTTAAAATACCAGAAAAAAAAGAAGATATACTTACAAATAATAAAAAAGGAAATGTAATTTTTGTTAGCTCTACAGCTAAATTAAATTTGTCTATATCACTTACAAATCCAGGTGCTATTAAACTGACAAAAAAAGGTGTAAAAATTTCAACAATAAGCACTATAAAAAGTAAAATTATTAATAATAGTGTTAAAAGTTCATTAGCAAAATTTTCTCCATTTTTTTTTCCTTTAATTTTTTCATTAGTGTAACTTGGAATAAAAGCTGCATTGAAAGTTCCTTCCGCAAATAATCTCCTGAAAGTATTTGGTAGTCTAAAAGCCACGAAAAACGCATCAGCTATCATTGACGCGCCGAGAAAAAAAGCTATTAGAATATCTCTTATATATCCTAAAATTCTACTGATTAGGGTAAAAAAACTAAATACTGTGGTGGATGATAATAAATTCATAATTAAGCCAAAATTATCAGTGATTTATACAATTTATTATTAGATAATAAATTATCAATGAAAAAAAAATCAAAAATTGATCATTATACCGATAAAGAAGCACTAGATTTTCATATAAGCGGAAAGTCTGGCAAAATTGAGGTTGTATCATCTAAGTCCTTAACCACAAAAAGAGACTTGTCACTGGCGTACTCGCCTGGTGTAGCTGCACCAGTAAAAGAAATTTCAAAAAATCCTAGTTCATCTTATGATTATACCTCAAAAGGAAATTTGGTTGCGGTGATTAGTAATGGGTCAGCAATTCTAGGTCTTGGTAATTTAGGGGCTCTAGCTTCAAAACCTGTGATGGAGGGAAAAGCAGTTTTATTTAAAAGATTTGCAGATATTGATTCAATTGATATCGAGGTTGACAGTAAAGATGCAAATGAAATTATAAACACAATAAAAAATATTTCTGGTACATTTGGAGGAATAAACCTTGAGGATATTGCAGCCCCTGATTGTTTTATCATTGAACAAAAATTAAAAGAAATTTTAGATATACCTGTTTTTCATGATGACCAACATGGTACAGCCATTATTACAACAGCAGCTTTAATTAACGCTTTAGATATTTCAAAAAAAAAAATTAATGAAATAAAAATCGTTATTAACGGTGCAGGTGCATCAGCAATAGCTTGCGCTAACTTATTCAAGTTATCCGGAGTTAAAACTAATAATTTAATAATGTGCGATAGAAAAGGAGTTATTTACCAAGGAAGAGGGCAACTTGACCAATTCAAATCTGCCTTTGCTATCAAAACAAAACATAGAAAATTAGAGGAAGCTATGAAGGGTGCTGATGTTTTTTTAGGACTATCGGCTAAGGATGTGGTTGATAAAAATATGATTAAATCAATGAATAAAAATCCAATAATTTTTGCTTGTGCCAATCCAGACCCAGAAATTAAACCAGAATTAATAGATGAAGTAAGAGATGATGCAATAATAGCTACTGGAAGATCTGATTATCCTAACCAAGTAAATAATTTGATTGGATTTCCATACATTTTTAGAGGGGCCCTAGATGTTAGAGCTAAAGAAATTAATGAACAAATGAAAATCGCTGCTGCAAAAGCAATAGCACTACTTGCTCGAGAAGAGGTCCCAGATGAAGTAGTTGCTGCTTACGGAGGGGAAAGACCAAAGTATGGAAAAAACTATATTATACCTTCTACTTTTGACCCAAGATTAATAAGTGAAATTCCTGCTGCAGTTGCCAAAGCTGCTATTGAGAGTGGGGTTGCTAGAAAAAATATTTCTAACTTTGATGAATACAAAGACCATCTTACTAACAGATTAGACCCATCAATGTCTATAATGCAAGGAATAAATTCAAAAGTAAGAAAAAATCCAAAAAAAGTTGTTTTTGCCGAAGGTGAAGATGAGAATATGCTTAAAGCAGCTGTAGAATTTGGAAAAAATAAATTAGGTACCCCGGTTGTCATAGGAAATGAAAAAAGAGTTAAAGAGACTTTAAATAAAATTGGTCTGGACGAAAACTATAAAATTAAAATAGTCAATTCAACTGACCAAACCAAAAGAGAGAAATATGTTCAGTACTTATATAAAAAGTTACAAAGAACCGGACAACTGGAGAGAGATGTGGACAGGTTAGTTAGAAATGAGAGAATTGCATTTGGAGCTTCTATGTTGGCTTGCGGTGACGCGGACGCTATGGTCACAGGTAATATTAGGCACTATGCGGCATCTATAGAAAAATTAAAACATGTATGTAGTGCTCGTGAAAATGAACCTATTTTTGGATTAACCCTTATTATTTTTAAAGGTAGAACTGTATTAGTCGCAGACACTAATGTCGAAGATTTTCCAACCTCTGGTAGACTTGTTTCTGTTTCTAAGTCTTGTGTAAGAGTTGCGAGATTGTTTGGTTTTGATCCAAAAGTCGCATTTTTATCTCACTCAACATTTGGCAAACCAATATCGAGAAACACAAAACATGTAAGAGACGCTATAAATACTCTAAAAGGTGAAAAAGTTGATTTTGATTTTGACGGCGAGATGCAACCTGATGTAGCGCTTAATCCAATTTATAAAGAAATCTACCCATTCTCTAAAATTGTAGGAAATGCGAACATTTTGATAATGCCAGCTTTGCATAGTGCTGCGATATCTACAAAATTAATGAAATCTTTTGGTGGAGCTAAACTCATTGGGCCGTTGTTGATTGGATTAGATCAACCGATTGAGGTGGCACCTTTAAGATCCTCTACTTCTGATATCTTGAATTTAGCATCTATAGCAGCTTACTCTGCTGATGTGATCGATTACAAAAAAAATTAATTTCTATTTCGACTTAATTCGGATACTAAATAAATAGATGGGATTACTTTTTCAACATTATAAATTTTATTTGCTTCTTTAATCACTTCCTCTTTTTCATCTTTATCTAATGCAATTCCAAAAATATAAATTTCTTTATTAATAGTTTCCAAGGTATAGTTTCTTGCTTTGGTTTTTTTGTTAATTATCAAAGCTGTTCTTAACTGGCTAGTTATAAGTACATCTCTAGCTGTACTTTTAAAATTTGATTTTCCTTTGATTGTTATTGCATTTTTAACTGATCTAGCACCCCTAGTTTCCCAAGCCATTTTAGTAATTTTTATTTTTTCTTCTGGAGTATCTACTTTGCCTGATAAAAATATTCTTCCATCAAGAATTTCCACTTGAATAAAAAAGTATTTTTTATCTGCAAGAGATAACCTGGCTACAAGATTTTTTTGCATTATCGTATCATCAATTTGCATTCCAATTGTTCGTGGGTCAAAGGTTATATCTACACCGGTGCCAAACTTAGTTGCTGATGTACACTGATATAAAACCAAACAAACGAAAATTATTTTTAAATAGTTCATTTTCTTAATTTTAAGCAATAATCATAAATAGTTTTCTTGGAGATATCTGAGCTTGAAGATATTAGATTGACAGTGTCTTTTAAGCTATAAATCTTAAGATATTTTTTTACTAAACTTTTCATCATATTTAAGTCTTCTTTTGAATTAGACTCTTTTTTAATATTTTTTTTTGACAAAACAACTGTTAATTCACCTTTTAAATTGGTTGTGAATAATTTTAAATCTTGAATTGTAGATCGATAAAAAGTTTCATGTATTTTTGTTATTTCTCGAGCAATGAGAATTTCACGATCTTCGAAGTATTTCTTAAAAAATTTTATGTAGAAGTTAATTTTTATACTTGGCACAAAAAAGATTAAAGATAAATCGATTTTTGAAAGTTTGTTAAGTGTGGCACCCAGCTCCTTTTCTTTTTTTGGAAGAAAACCATAAAAAATAAATTTGTCATCAAATGAAGCGATACTCATAGCAGCCGTAATTGAGGAGGGGCCTGGAATTGGAATGACATCTATATTTTTTAAGATACATTCTTTAACTAAAAGTTTCCCAGGATCAGAAAGTAGAGGAGTACCTGCATCTGAAACAAGTGACAAAATTTTGCCCTCATTTAAGTGTCGTATAATTTTAGGAATATTTTTTTTCTCGTTAAATTTGTGATAAGAAATTAATGGTTTATTTATTTTTAAATTTTGTAATAATTTGGAGGTTCGTCTCGTGTCTTCGCATAAAATGATATCTGAAAATTTAAGAACTCTTATCGCTCTGAGAGTAATATCCTCTAGGTTCCCTATTGGTGTTGATACAATATATAATCCGTTTAACAACATAAATGAAAATGCTTAAATCATTAATAATTACAATATTTATAATTCTGTTTAATTTTAATTCCTCTTTATACTCTCAAGAATTAAATAATAAAATAAAAATAGGTCTATTGGTACCTTTTAGTGGGGAGTATGCAGAAGTTGGCAGATCATTGCTTTATTCACTTCAATTAGCGTTAAAAGAAATAGATGACGATAAAGTAATTATCTATCCAAAAGATACCGGATTTAATGACAGGGAAAAATTAAATAAAAAAATAAAAGAATTGATCGAAGAAGATGTAAAAGTAGTTATAGGGCCATTAACAAAGACTGAATTAAATGAAGTTTATAAATATAAAAATTTAACATTCGTCTCTCTGTCAAATATAAATCCTGGAATTAAAAATAATGTTATAAGCATTGGTGTGGGACTTGAGTCCCAGCTTTTAGCTATCAAAAAATTTTTAGAAAAAGAAAATAAAAACAAAATAGCCATTCTTTACCCCGATAATTCCTACAGTAATTTTATAGAAGAAAAACTAAAGAAAATTGAAATTAAACCTTTTAAAACTTTAAAATACAATTCTGATCCAAGAATAATAACTGGTGAAATTGAAAAACTTACAAATTATTCTCAACGAAAACGTAACCTAGAGAATAGAAAAAAGATTTTAGAAAAAAGAGATGATCCTGCATCTGAAAGAGAGCTAAAAATACTTGAGCAGAGGTACACTCTTGGAAAAGTTAATTTTGACTCTGTTATAGTTTTAGATTTTGGAAGTAACCTTAAAAGTGTTTTAGCATCACTTGTTTTCGCTGATGTAAATCAAAAAGATGTTATTTTCACAACTATAAACCAATGGTTTGATAAAAGTATATTTTTTGAGAATTCTATTAAAACTTTATTTTACCCTTCAGTTGATTTTAAAAACTATGAAAAATTCAACAAGGAGTATTTTAAAAATTATAATCAATATCCAAGCGAGATTGGTATATTAGCTTATGATGCTTTAGGTCTCATTTATTATGTATGGAATAAAAAAAATGGTATCCAAAGTGCGCGTGATTTCATTATTAAGGATAAAATAAAAAGTAAAATAGGCTCTTTTAAATTTATTGAAAATGAAATCATACAAGATTTAAATATTTACAAAGTAGAGGGCAAAAAATTTAAAAAGCTTTAATTTTTTTCTTTAAACTTTGGTAAGCTAAATATCTATGATCAATTTTCATTTTTTTTTTTCTTGTAATTTCTCCAAATGTTTTCTTCCTTCCTTTTGGAATAAAAATTGAGTCATAACCAAAACCTTTAGATCCTCTTATAGTAGCTGAAATATCTCCTCTTAATTTTTTCATCGAGCTTTTTACTTTTCCATCAGGTGTCGCCAATGTTAAAGCACAAACAAAATTTGCATCTCTTTTTTTTTTATTTTTAAGAAGATAGGTAATTTTCCTCATTGCTTTTTTAAAACCGCCTAATTTTTTAGCCCATCTAGCGGAGTAAACTCCTGGTCTGTTATTTAATGCCGTCACTTCTAAGCCAGAGTCATCCGATATTGAATACAATCCAGATTTTGATGCGAAATATTTTGCTTTTAAGACTGAATTATCTTTAAATGTTTTTCCTGTTTCTTTCGGCGGTTTAATGCCGAATTTAATCGGCGAGATTTTTTTTAACCTTTTGGGTAAAAGAGCACTGATTTCTTTATATTTTCCCATATTATGAGTGCCTATTAATATTTTTTTAATTTTTTTCATTTAATCTAGAAATTTGTTAATTAGATATTATATAGCATTTATGACAAAAGAAGATGAATTAAAATCCGAGGATAAAAACAAGCCTAGTTCTCACAAGAATGAAGAAGAGGGGAAGGGACTTGAGGATACTATCGAAGAAAAACTTAAAAAATCAGAAGAGAAGCTTTTAAGAGCATTAGCTGAAACTGAGAACCAAAGAAAGAGGTTTGAAAAAGAAATTAAAGACGCTTTTGAATTCGGTGGATTTAATTTTGCAAAAGAAACCCTTTCTCTATTAGATAATCTTCAACGTGCTAAAATTTCAATGAAAAATGATGAAATATTAAAAAAAAGTAAAGAGTTTGATAAATTTTTAAATAATATAGAAATTCTAGAAAAAGATCTAATTTCAATATTTGAGCGAAATAATATTAAGAGAATTGATTGCCTTAAGAAAAAATTTGATCCTAATTTTCATCAAGCTATGATGGAAATTGAGGAAGATAATGTTGAACCAGGAACTGTCTTACAAGAAGTACAGCCTGGCTACACACTGGGAGAAAGGTTGCTTAGACCATCTTTTGTAGGTGTGTCGAAGAAAAAAAACCAAAAAAATGACCAAAAATCTAAGAATTAAAGAGATTAATGGCTTGTAGTTTTTAAAATAGACCCCATATGAGAAGTAAATAGGAGATTATAAATGAGTAGAGTAATTGGAATAGATTTAGGTACAACAAATTCATGTGTTGCTATAATGGATGGCAAACAAGCAAAAGTTCTTGAAAATGCTGAGGGTGCAAGAACAACACCTTCTGTTGTTGCTTTTTTGGACAAAGATGAAAAATTAGTTGGTCAACCTGCAAAAAGACAGGCTGTAACCAATCCTGGCGATACTATTTATGCTGTAAAAAGACTCATCGGAAGAAAATTTGATGGACCATCAGTACAAAAAGATATTTCAAAAGTTCCATACAATATTATTAAATCAGAAAATGGAGATGCTTGGGTAGAGGGAAAAGGGAAAAAATATTCTCCTGCACAAATTTCTGCATTCGTTCTTCAAAAAATGAAAGAAACTGCAGAAAAATACTTAGGTCAAGAAGTTACTAAAGCTGTAATTACAGTACCTGCATATTTTAATGACTCTCAAAGACAAGCTACAAAAGATGCTGGTAAAATTGCTGGACTAGAAGTTCTAAGAATTATTAATGAGCCGACTGCAGCATCCTTGGCTTATGGTTTGGATAAAAAAGGCGGTAAAAAGATAGCTGTTTACGATTTAGGTGGAGGAACATTTGATATTTCAATTTTAGAAATTGGTGACGGCGTGTTCGAAGTCAAATCAACTAATGGTGACACTTTTTTAGGCGGAGAAGATTTTGATGATGCTATTGTAGATTATTTAGCTAGTGAGTTTAAAAAAGATAACAGCATTGATTTAAAAGCTGATAAATTAGCTTTACAAAGATTAAAAGAAGCAGCTGAGAAAGCAAAAATTGAACTTTCATCTGCTGCACAAACTGAGATTAATTTACCATTTATAACTGCGGACAAAAGCGGCCCTAAACATTTAAATTTAAAATTTTCTAGAGCTAAGTTAGAAGCGCTAGTGCAGGGTCTTATTGATAGAACACTAGAACCGTGCAAAACTGCTTTAAAAGACTCTGGCTTTTCTGCAGCTGAAATAAACGAAGTTGTTTTAGTTGGTGGTATGACTAGAATGCCTAAAATAATTGAGACGGTTAAAAACTTTTTTGGTAAAGAACCAAATAAAAGCGTAAACCCTGATGAAGTTGTTGCTATGGGTGCAGCTATTCAAGCAGGTGTACTACAAGGTGATGTTAAAGATGTATTATTGCTAGATGTAACACCTCTATCCTTAGGAATTGAAACTTTAGGTGGAGTATCTACAAAACTAATAGAAAAAAATACGACAATTCCCACAAAAAAAAGTCAAGTATTCTCAACTGCTGAAGACAATCAGCCCGCTGTTTCAATCAGAGTGCTACAGGGTGAGAGAGAGATGGCTGCAGATAATAAATTACTAGGAAATTTTGAATTAGTAGGTATACCTCCAGCTCCTAGAGGTACACCTCAAATAGAAGTAACTTTTGATATTGATGCTAACGGGATTGTAAGTGTATCAGCTAAAGATAAGGGAACTGGCAAAGAACAAAAAATCCAAATCCAGGCATCAGGTGGGTTATCTGATGAAGAAATACAAAAAATGGTTAAAGATGCAGAAGCAAATAAGGAAGCAGATAAGAAAAAAAGAGAAACCGTTGATGTTAGGAATCAAGCAGATAGTTTAATTTTCTCGACTGAAAAAAGTTTAAAAGAACATGGTGATAAAATTTCGGCTGAAGAAAAAAAGTCAATTGAAAGTTCAGTTTCAGATCTAAGAAATGCTCTAAAAGGAACAGATACTGAGGAAGTCAAAAAGAAAACTCAAACCCTTATTCAGGTTTCTATGAAATTAGGGGAAGCTGTTTATAAAAATCAGCAAAAAGCTCAAGCTAATAAAACTGAAACAGGAAAAGAAGAGAAGTCTAAAACTGATAATAAGGATAATGTTGTTGACGCAGATTTTGAAGACGTAAAAGACGATAAAGAAAAAAGCGCCTAAGATTTAAAAAGGAGTAAGTCCAAGTGGCTAAAAGAGATTATTACGATATCTTAGGAGTTAATAAATCTGCATCAAAAGATGAAATTAAAAAAGCTTATAGAAAGTTAGCCTTAAAATATCATCCTGACAAAACAAAGGGTGATAAATCCTCGGAAGAAAAGTTTAAAGAAGCTAGCGAAGCCTACCATGTTCTTTCTGATGAAAAAAGAAAAAGCAATTATGATCAATTTGGACATGCTGCTTTTGAAAGCGGAGGAGGACAAGGGTTTGGAAACTTTGATTTCGGTGGCTCTTTTTCAGATATTTTTGAAGATTTTTTCGGTGATGATATTTTCGGATCCTCTCGTGGCTCTAGAAGAAGATCATCAAATAGAGGAAATGATTTAAGATATGATATAAATATTGATCTTGAAGACGCTTACAAAGGAACAAGTAAAAAAATAAATTATACAACTTACAAAAAATGTGCCAGATGCACTGGTCAGGGATCTGAGCCTGGATCAAAGCCAGCTACCTGTGGATATTGTAATGGTCATGGGAAAGTAAGGTCAAACCAGGGTTTTTTTACAATTCAACAAACATGTCCAGAATGTAGTGGGTACGGAGAAAAAATAAATAATCCATGCAATAAATGTAGAGGGAACGGTAAGATTCAACATCAGGAAAGTGTCTCTGTCAAAGTTCCAAAAGGTGTTGATGATGGAACAAGAATAAGACTTTCAGGTAAAGGAGAAGCTGGAAACAAAGGTGGGGCTAGCGGCGATTTATATCTTTTTATTTCAGTAAACAATCACAGTATTTTTAAGAGATCAGAAGAAAATTTGTTTTACGAATTGCCCATTACATTTTCTGATGCGGCGCTAGGATCTACAGTAGAGGTCCCTTCTATAGATGGTGGAAAATCTAAAATTAAAATCCCATCAGGTACACAACATGGTAAGCAACTAAGATTAAAAGGGAAAGGAATGCCTTTACTAAGAGGGAACAGTTTTGGTGACCTTTACATAAAAATTGTGACCGAAGTTCCAGTGTCTTTGACTTCAAAACAAAAACAATTACTAGAAGAATTTAGAAAAATTGAATCTGAAAAACCCAACCCTTTAATAAAAAGTTTTTTTGATAAAGCAAAGAAATTTTGGAAAAAATCATAATTAAATGGAGACTTATCAAATATTTTCGGCGGTATTTCTTATCGCTGTTCTAGTATTAATTTTGCCAGCTTTTGTTAAAACTAATAATAACTTAACACGTTTAGTAAAAAATTTATCTATTTGGACTGTTATTGTACTTATTATTATTGTAATTATAAATTTATACTAATGAAAAAAATCAATTTATCAATAACCGGGTGTATGGGAAGAATGGGCCAACAGCTCATTAGATCAGCAAAAAAAAATAAAAATTTTAATCTAGTTTCATTAACTGAAAACAGAAAACTCGATAAAAAAATTATTGGAATAAAACCTGAGTTCAATTCGATTAATGCCTTTAAAAAAGCTCATGTAATTGTGGATTTTACTGTACCTAAAAGTACGATTGAAATTATTAAAATTGCATCCAAACAAAAAAAAAGAGTGGTGATCGGAACAACTGGTTTTTCAAAAAGAGAAGAAAATTTCATAAAAAATATATCAAAAAAGATTGCCATTTTAAAAGCTGGAAATATGAGTTTAGGCGTCAATCTCTTAATGTATCTTACTGAAATAGCCTCAAAGTCTTTGGGAAAAAATTTTTTAAGCAAAGTTTATGAAGTTCATCATAAATATAAAAAAGATTATCCATCGGGCACCGCCTTGATGTTGGGTAGGGGGATAGCAAATGGAAAAAATAAAGATTTTTATAACTTAATTGGAAAAAAATACCTTAATAAGAAATCATTTCCCTATGGAAATAAAATTAATTTTAATTCTATTAGAAGAGGAGAAGTTATTGGTGAGCATGAAGTAACTTTTTCTAGTGGCAAAGAAATTGTAAAATTAAACCACGAATCTTTTGACCGAGCTCTTTACTCTGAGGGGGCACTACTAGCAGCAAAATGGTTAATCAATAAAAAACCGGGTCTTTATTCTATGAGAGATCTATTAAATTTTAAGTGAATAACGAAAAGAAATCTAGGATCATAATTAAGATTCTGAACAAAACATATCCAAAAGTTCCTATTCCACTAACCTATAAGAATACTTTTACCCTTTTAGTTTCCGTACTTCTTTCAGCCCAATGTACAGATGTAAATGTAAATAATGTAACAAAAAAAATTTATCCGAAGTATAATAAACCTGAGCATTTTGTAAAATTAGGTAGAAAAAAAATTGAGAGACTAATAAAAAAAATAGGGATTTTTAGAGTAAAGGCGAAAAGCATTTTTTATTTATCAAAAACCTTAATTGAAAAACATAAAGGAAAAGTTCCAAAAACTTATGAAGAGCTTGAGCTTTTACCTGGTGTAGGGCATAAAACTGCTAGTGTTGTTATGTCTCAAGGATTTGGATATCCTGCTTTTCCGGTTGACACTCACATACATAGGCTTGCTCAAAGATGGGGCCTAACCAATGGTAAAAATGTTGTACAAACAGAAAAGGACTTAAAAAATATATTTCCCAAAAAATATTGGAACAAACTTCATCTTCAAATTATTTGGTACGGCCGTGAATATTGTAAAGCTAGAGATTGTTATGGAATAACTTGTAAAATTTGTAAAACATGTTATCCAAATAGAAAGAAACCAATTAAAACCAAAAAAGCTTGAATGAAAATCTTAGGAATTGGCAACGCTATAATTGATGTAATTTGTAAAGTAGAAGACAATTTTATCACCCAACATAATCTAAAAAAAAGTACAATGAAACTTGTAGATGAGGCTGAATTCAAAAGGCTGTCATCTACTCTTAAAATAGAAAAAACAGTTTCTGGCGGATCGGTAGCGAACTCTATAGTAAGTCTATCACAGCTAGGTAATAAAGTAGGATTTATTGGTAAAGTGAGTGATGATGCATTTGGTAACAAATATGAAGAAGGTTTGAAAAAAGAAAATGTAAAGTACTTCTATTCAAAAAAAAAAGAATTGATTCCAACTGGAACTTGTTTGATATTAATCACACCGGACTCTGAAAGAACTATGGTTACTTTTCTCGGCACAGCTGGAAAAATAAACGAAGAAGATATTGATACAAATGCAGTGAAAAAATGTGAAATCTTATTTTTAGAGGGGTATCTTTGGGACGAAGGCGAGCCAAAAAAAGCGTTTGAAAAAGCAATTAAAAATTCAAAAAAAGTTGCTATGTCTTTGTCAGATTTATTTTGTGTAGAAAGACATAAGCCCCATTTTCTTGAATTGGTCAAAAATAAATTAGATATCACTTTTGCTAACGAAAAGGAAATTATGTCACTAATTGATGCTCAAAAATTTGAAGAGGTGATTAATTTTGCTAAAGGAATTAATAAACTAATCATTATTACTCGTGGAGACAAGGGGGCAATTTTAATAAATAAAAATGAAATCATAGAAATTTCTGCAAAAAAAAATCTTCAAATAAAAGATTTAACAGGTGCAGGAGATCTATTCGCCGGGGGTTTTTTGCATGGTATAATTAATAACAAATCTACAAAAGAATGTTTAGAAATTGGAACGGAAATGTCTTCGAAAGTCATTCAAATTATTGGTGCTAGACTAAATTGATCGAGCATAAGAAATTTTTTTTAACTAAAATTATTTTTTTTTCTTTTAAAACTTCCTTTACCTTTCTTAGGTTTGACTATTCTTTTCCTGTACTTTTTTGAAAAGAGATCAAAGGCTACGGGGTTCCTTTTTTTCATATCATGTAACCCTCTTTTTTATTTTTAATAAAATTATTATCTAAAAACGCCTTACTAATTTTTTTTCTTAATCTATATATATGAGTCTCAACAGTATGGGTATCTGCATCATCAGAATAAACCCAGACTTGTTTCTGGATACTCTCCTTTGAAATTGGTACATCACTTTTTGTGAGTGTTTCTATAAGTTGAATTTCTTTCCCTGTTAGAAATATTTTTTTATCTTTAAGTTTCAGGCTTTTTTCATTCTTATCTAAAATATAATTTCCAGTTCTTATGAATGAGTTTGATTGAAATTTGAGCTTAGATATTAACCCATCAATTTTTTTTTTTAAATCAATTATTTTAATTGGAAGACTTACAACCAAAATATTATTCATATATTTTTTAAAAGATTCGTCGTTTTGGAAAGAGTTTAACAACTTTTCATTTACAATAAATAATTCGTTAGAGTTAAATTTAATATTATTCTTTTTCAAGTGATTAATTTTATCAAATTCTAATTTAAAATACTCTTTATGTTCTTTAAGGGAATTGGTAAAGTAATCTTCACCATAAACATAAATTTTTTGAAATGAGCTCATGATAGTAACTTTAAAAAATAAATATATTCGTTTCAACAATTATAAAGTAAAATGTGCTATAGGTAAAAGTGGTATTAAAAAAAACAAAAGAGAAGGCGATAAATTTACTCCAAAAGGCAAATTTAGACTGAATTATGTTCTTTATAGATCTGACAGAGTAAAAAAAATCAGCACTAAACTAAAAAAAATTATCATTAGAAAAAAAATGGGATGGTGTGATGATCCTAGATCAAAAAAATATAATCAACTTATCGAATTTCCATTTGGATTTAGAGCGGAGAAAATGTACCTCAAAGAAAATACTTATGACATCGTTGTTGTCATAAATTATAATATGAAACCTGCTATTCCTAAAAAGGGAAGCGCTATATTTCTACATTTAGCAAAAAAGAATTACAGTTCTACAAAAGGATGTATTGCCATCTCGAAAAAAAATATGAAATTATTGCTATCAAATATAAAGAAAAAAACTTATTTGAATATAATCTAACTTCTTGATCCAAAAATACTAGAACCAATACGAATATATGTAGCTCCATAATTTAAAGCATCTAAATAATCAGAACTCATACCCATACTTAACTCTTTAAGATTTAGTGAATTATTAAGATTTTGAATTTTTAAAAAATAATTATCTTTCTTATCTTGAGGTGGTAGAACCATCAAACCTATTACTTTAAGTTTGTTTTCAATAGTACAGTATTTAAAGAATGAAGGAAGATCATTTACACTAATACCAGATTTTTGAGGTTCATTTCCAATATTTACCTGAATAAAATAATTCAACTTTTTGTTTTTTTCTTTTTCGGCTTTACTTAAAGCATCTGACAACTTTTGATTATCTAGAGAATGAATATAATGAAATAATTCTACAGCCTTTTTTGCTTTATTGGATTGTAGCTTACCAATCATATGTAGTTTAATCGACTTGTTAATTTTAATTGTTTCAGACCATTTAAACTGAGCCTCCTGCAGCTTATTTTCTCCAAAATGATCATGCCCATGATCTATAAGAGGTTTAATTTTAGATAATTCAAATGTTTTACTCACCGCAATGATTTTAATGTTAGGTGATAAATTATCTTGAATAGACAAATAATTACTTATAATTTTATTTTCCATGATCCACAAACAAATTTACTTTTATGTTGATACTATACAAAATATAAACTTTGATTATATAAAAAAAATTAAGGCAATTTTGATAATAAAATCGGGTTTAAAGCCAAATCTAGAAAAATATAAAAAAATTGCAGAAAATTGTAGAAAAAGAAATATTTCATTATTTATATCAAATGATCAAAAGCTGATGTTCAAACTCGGGTTAAAAAAACTTTATATATCATCATATAATAAAAAGTATTATAAAAATTTATCAAGAAGTATAG